>NZ_AKJI01000052.1:0-46547 GCF_000282415.1 Pseudomonas sp. GM60 | reverse complement strand
TGCTGGCGATGGCGGCCTGACAGCCGCCACCGACTATCCCGGCTACAGCCACTTGGCATCCCACAAAGGATAATCGTGTACGCGCCTCACCAATCCCGCGCGCAATGGATTGGCAACGATGTACCGGGCCACCGCCAACAAATCCTCCTCCCGCCGAATCGCCCGATCGTGAAAGCCTCTTTGCCAAAGCGCCCCCCTGCGTTGCAGACGTGCATTCACCGCCCTGGCACTGCGCGATTTGGTCGCCAGCATCAACGCCAGCAATGTGCTGTTCTTCAATTCGACCAGCCAATGGAAGTGATCCGGCATCACCACCCAGGCCAGGGAGTCGGCCCATTCTTCTGTCTGGGACTGGCGGAATTGGTCCACGATCAGACGTCCCACCCGCCAGTTGGCGAAGACGGAATCACGGTTATGGGTGACGGCAGTGAGCAGGTAGATTTGGCCGGATTCGGAATAGCGCCCGGCGCGCAGGTGGTTGGCATGGGGAAGATCGGGCATTCCATTGCCCTCCTGTGTTTTTGGGAGAAACACAAGGCTAGTGCGCGGAAGTCATGATCGATGCCAAAGTTCAGTTCTGAATGTGTCTGGACGATCGCCATCGCCAGCAAGCCGGCTCCTACAGGTTTGTGTCGCGCCACATTTCTGCGTACACACACATACTCTGTAGGAGCCGGCTTGCTGGCGATGGCGATGGTAGCTGCCTACAAAGATCCATCGCCCAACGTCGGCGAATTCTCCAGCAACGTACGCGTATACGCCGCCTGCGGCTGATCCAGCACATCATCCACCGCCCCCTGCTCCACCACCCTTCCCAGCTTCAGCACCAATACCCGGTCGGCAATCGCGCGAACCACGCCGAGGTCGTGGGTGACGAACAGCAGGGTCAATCCTTCGAGTTGCAATTGCCGCAACAGCGCCAGGATCGAAGCCTGCACCGACACGTCCAGCGCCGAGGTAATTTCATCGCAGATCAGCAGTTTCGGCTCACACACCAGCGCCCGGGCAATGGCCACACGCTGGCGCTCGCCGCCGGACAGGCTGTGCGGATACAGATCGGCCACCGACGCCGGCAGCGACACCCGCTTGAGCACCGCATCCACGCGCTGGCGAGCAACGCTGCCCTTGATGCCGAAGAAGTGTTCCAGTGGCGCACTCAGGGTCTGGTAAACGGTTTGTCGCGGGTTCAGCGCCCGGTACGGGTTCTGAAAAATGTACTGAATCTGGTGCCGTTGCCGCCCGTCACGTCGGCGGGCCGACAAGCTCAGCGGCACACCCGCGTAATGCAAGTCGCCCTCGGCGTTTTCCCCGAGCCCGGCGATGGCCCGGGCCAGGCTGGTCTTGCCGGAACCGGATTCGCCCACCAGCGCCAGGCATTCCCCGGCGGCCACCCGCAGAGAAACGTCGAACAACACCTGTCGATCGTAGGCCACGTTCAAGTCTTTGATCTCCAGCAGCGGCGCCCGCTCCACCGGCACATCGACAGCCGACACCGGTGCCTGGGCAACTAACCGCAAGGCCTGAAGATGCGGATCGAGACACGCCACTCGCTGCGCTGAAGACAGGTCGTGCAAGGCCGGTTCAGCCTGCGAGCACTCGGCGGCGCGACGCGAACACCGAGGCGCGAAAGCACAGCCGTGCGGCCGCTGCCCCGGTGCCGGGGCATGCCCCGGGATCGCCTGCAAATCGCGACGTTGCGCCACATCGGGAATCGCCGCCAGCAGGCCTCGGGTGTACGGATGAGCCGGCCGCGTGAACAACGCTTCACGGTCGGCGACTTCAACGATGCGCCCGGCGTACATCACCATCACCCGGTCGACCAGGTCCTTGATCACCGCAAGGTCGTGGGACACATAGACCGCCGCCACGCCGAGGCTTTTGCACAAGCGGCGCAAGGTCGCGAGGATGTGCGCCTGAGTGGTGACGTCCAGCGCCGTGGTCGGTTCATCGAGGACGATCAACTGCGGACGCAGGACAAACGCCAGCGCCAGCATCACCCGTTGCTGCTGCCCACCGGAGAGCTGATGGGGGAAGCGCCGCAAAAACGCCGCGTCGTCCGGCAGACCGACATCACGCAAGGTATCGACGATGCGCTGCTGTTGCGCCGCACGATCCAGTTCAATCTGATGCGCACCGAGGGTTTCGCGCAGCAGACTGCCAATGCGCAGCGCCGGATTCAGCGCCGTCGCCGGGTCCTGCGCGACGTAGCCGATCAGGCTGCCACGGGCCCGGCGCAACGCTTCGCCCTCCAGGGTCAGCAGCGAATGGCCGGACACCTCGACCTGCCCGCCGACAATCCGCGCCCCGCGTCGGGCATGGGCGAGCAACGCGGTGGCCAGGGTCGTTTTGCCAGAGCCGGACTCACCGACCAGTCCCAGAATCTCGCCCGCCTCAAGGCTGAACGAAACCCCGGACAGCACGTCAATCTGTCCCGCCAACTCGACCCGCAAATCCCGCACCTGCAGCACCCCGGCAGTGGTCACCGGCGGGCGGGACTCGATCCCGGCAATCGCATTCATGGCTGTTTTTCTCCGATCCGTGAACTACTGCGGCCGATGCCTTCAGCGAGGATATTGGTGCCATAGGCGAAGATGCCGATCAGGATCGCCGGGGCCAGCACCGCCCACGGCTGCACCAGCAAACCGGCCTGGTTTTCATTGATCATCAGCCCCCAATCGGCGGTCGGCGGTGCCACGCCGTAGCCGAGAAAACTCAGGCCCGAGAGCATGCCGACGCCCCAGGTCAGCATGTTGCCGAAATGCACCAGCAGCGGCGTGAGGATGTTCGGCAGGATTTCCCTGAACAGAATCCGCCGCCGCGAGTAGCCCATCATCTGCGCGGCCTCGACAAACTCCTGCCCCGCCACCGCCACCGCACTGCCACGGGCCAGACGGATCACACCGGGCGTGAAAGCGATGGCCACGGTCAACACGATCAGCCACGGCGCGCGGCCGAGCATGGAGACGATCAACAACACCAGAATCAGGTCGGGAAAGGCCAGCGACACGTCCGCCAGCCAGGTAATCAACTGGTCGAGCCGGCGCCGGGAAAAACCCGCCAGCAACCCCAGGGTGCTACCGGTCAACAGCGCAATCGAGGCCGCCGCCACGGACATCCACAACACCGAGAGGCCGCCACTGAGCAAGCGCGACACCACGTCGTGCCCGAGAAAGTCATAGCCCAGCAACGCCGCGCCAACCGGGGCGCCGTATACCGAGCCGAGCATTTCCGTCGGGCTGTGCGGCGCCAGCCACGGGCCAGACAAGGCCAGTGTCACCACCATGGCAGTGATCAGCGCGCCCTTGCAGGTTTGCGGTTCTGCCAGCCATACCTGCCAGCGCGAACGTCGGGAGTCAGTCATGTTTTACCTCTCAAGGCGCCTTGGATGGGGAACGTCGCCACCACGGCTGAATGCCCCGGCGGTTACGCTGAATCATGGTCACGCGGCGGGCGGTGCGCAGTTTCGGCGTAAGCAGCACGGTCAGCAGATCGGCGAGCAGGTTGATCAACACCACGCCAAGGGTGATCACCAGCACGATGGCCTGGACCATCGGCAAGTCGCGCATCTGGATCGCCGAATTCAGCGAAGTACCGATGCCGGGGTAACTGAAAATCACCTCGGCCAACAGCGCGCCGCCGATCAGCGTTCTCAGCGTCAACGCCACGCCTTGAATCGCCGGGATCAGTGCGTTGGGCAGCGTGTGGCGCCAGACAATGCGCCACTCTGGAATGCCGCGCAGGCGCGCAGCGATCACGTAATCGGACTCCAGCGCCTCGATCATCGAGGCCCGCACCATGCGCGTCAGGTACGGCAATGCCGACAGGCTCAGGGCCAACACCGGCAACACCAGGAACTGCAATTGGCGCAGCAACGACTTGTCCGGATCGAGGATCGACACCGCCGGCAGCAGGTCCATGTGCGGCATGGAAAACAGCAGCACCAGACCGATGGCCAACAGAAACCCCGGCGTGGCTTTAAGGAAGATCAGCAGCGACAGGCTCCAGCGATCCAGCCGACTGTCACGGCGCAACGCCAGGGAAACGCCGAGCAACAACGCCGCTGGCACCACCACCGCAATGACCCCGGCGAGCAGCGCCAGGGTATAGCCGAAACGGCCGAACAGAATGCTGCCGACCGGCGCGTTGGAGTCGAGCGACACACCGAGCTCGCCGCTCAGGGCATGCCCGAGCCAGCGCAGGTACTGTTCGAGAATCGGCCGGTCCAGACCCAACTGGCGTTGCAAGGTGAGGATGCTTTCCAGTGGCGCGTCGGGGCCGAGAATCACCCGGGCCGGGTCCGAGGGCAACGCCTGCGTGGCGATGAACACCACCAGGCTGATGACCCACGCCGTCAGCAATCCGTAAGCCAGGCGCCCGATAAACCACGACAGCCAGGCTGGCGTGCGGGGTTCTTTGCAAGAAGGCTCAGGCATGGTTCACCCACAATTCATCAAAACGCCAAGAGGCAAACGTGGTCTGTTCAGGCTGCAAACCGCCGACCCGCACCGATGCTGCATCCAGCACATCGTTGAAGCCCCAGATCAACAAGCCACCGCGTTCGTGTTGAATGCCTTGCGCTTCGTGCACCAGCACTTTGCGTTGCTCAAGGTCGGGTTGCGCCAGCGCCTGGCGGTACAGCGCGCTGAAGCGTTCATCGTGGAAGTTGCTGCGGTTGTAGATGGCCTGTGGCGCATCGTTGTGCAGCGCCGACGCGAGAAAGCCCCGGGCCGGTGTGGAGCCCGGCGACAGCAGCCAGTTTTCCCGTTGCGGACCGTTGAACACCGAGCCATCGACCTGAGTGACCTTGATCTCGACCCCGGCTTTTTTCGCCTGTTGCGCAAACACCAGCGCCGCGTTGACGCCCGGCCCCGGCGTGGTGGTCAGCTCCACCCGCAAGTCGGCCTGCCCGGCCTGGCGCAACAGCGAACGCGCCTGTTCCAGGTCGTAGGGACGCTGGGCAATGCTGTGGTTGTAGGTGGGGTCGTGGGGCGAATACAGGTCGTTGGCGATGCGCCCGAAACCGTTGAGGCCGCGGTCCACCAACTCGCGACGGTCGGCCAACAGGCGGAACGCCTGGCGCACCCGCTGATCCTGAAACGGTTGCTTCGCCAGATTCAGATTGAACCCGGTGAACGAAGTGCTCGGCGACGCGTACAACCTCAGCCGCGAGTCGGCCTTGAGCAGTGCGCTGTGTTCGGCTTGCACGCCGCTGGCCACGTCAATCTGCCCGGCGCGCAGGGCGGCGGCGCGGGACACCTGGTCCTTGAACTCGATGATCTCCAGTTCATCGGCATAGGGTTGGCCGGGTTTGTAGTAATTCTCGAAGCGTTGATAAAGCGAGCGCTGGCCGGGAATGAAACTCTTGAGCTTGTAAGGGCCGGCGCCGACCGGGTTGCTGACGGGGTCATAATCGGTGGGGACGATGCCGCCGAAACTGATCAGGGTTTCATCCAGCGGGTAAAAGCTCTGGCCTTCCTTGAAGCGGATTTCGATGGTGCGCGCATCCAGTTTGCGCAAAGCATTGCGGTCGATCGCGCCCACCAGACCGGCGAATGGCGACGCCAGTTTCGGGTCGGTCAGGCGCAGGATCGAGAACAGCATGTCATCGGCGCCGATGCTCTTGCCGTGATGGAACTCCAGGCCCGGTTTGATGCGAATGGTCCACGCACTGGCGTCGGCGTTGGGTTCGGCAAACTCGGCCAGGGCCAGGCGCGTGCTGACGTCGGTGTTCCATTCCCAGAACTTGCTGTACAGCGCCCAGCCGCGAATGATCCCGCCGCCAACCGGTTTGTGCGCGTCGAGGTTGCCCGACTGATCGCCATCGATGATGCCGACCCGCAAGCGACCGCCGCGCACCGGGGTGCTGGACAACGCGGCCGCACCGCTGACCTGCGCCCCGCTGTCGCATCCGCTGAGCAGGCTGCTGCCGAGCAACAGGCCGCCACTGACCGCCAGGCCATTGCCGAGAAACCGGCGACGGGAAAATTCGTTCATCGCTGTCTCCTCAGACTCGCTCGGTCGCTGCTACACGCCGTGGTGCCGGTGTGCTGACACCCAGTTTCGGCACGTCGAAACCGTGATCCAGATCGAGCAACGGAAACAGCAGGTCGGCCACCCGGTGCGCTTCATCGATCAGCGGGAAACCGGACAGAATGAATGCCGATGTGCCCTGCGCTTCGTATTCGCGAATTCGCTCCGCGACCTGCTCGGCGCTGCCTACCAGGTAAGTGCCGGCTGCCGGGCCGAGGATGTTGAAGCCGAACAGGCTCGGGCCGAGCTAGACATTCGGGTAGATCTCCAGGTCCCGGGCCTTGGGCAAACGGCCGGCGCGAATGGCCTCGACGTTGCGCTGGATCTGCGCATCGTCGCTGTGGAAGGTCTCCAGGGTTTCGCCGGGCGGCAATTGACGTTCGATGGCCGTGCGCGCGGTTTGCAGCGAGGTACGTTGCAAGAGTTTCTCGGCGTGGGCCCAAGCCTCGTCCTCGGTTTCGCGAACGATGATTTGCAGGCGCGTGCCGAAGGTCAGTTCTCGGCCGATTTTCGCGGCTTCTGCTGCGACCTTGCGGAATTTCTCACCGAGTTTCGGCGGGGTGTTGGCGAAGCTCAAGTAGACGTCGAGCAGTTGCACCGAATGTGCGACACCCGGCCCCGACGTGCCCGCGCCCCACAGTGGGATGCCAGGCTTTTGCTTCGGCGGATGCCAGCCACCCAACGGATGACTCGCGGCAGCCGGTGAACGGGGGGCGAGTTTGACGTACTGGCCGTCGAACCCCGAAGTGTCCCCGGCGTAGAAGCTCTGGAACGCACGCCAGTATTCGAGGCTGAAGTCATAACGTTCGTCGTGGGGGTAATGCACGCCGAGGGTGGCCAGGCCGGCGTCATTGCCGTTGACCACGTTGAACAGCAGGCGGCCGTTGGAGAATTGATCGAAGGTCAGCGCCCACTTGGCCAACACGGCTGGCGACAGTTCACCGGGGTGTTGCGCGACCAGGAAGCGCAGGCGTTTCGTGGCGTCGATCAGCGCGGCCGAGACAGCGAGGCTTTCGTTGGGACTGGAGCCCAGCAGCGAACCGTAGTAACCAAGACGGTCGCTGGCCACGGCAAGTTGTTTCAAATGTTCGAAATCGGTTGTCCAGCGGCCTTCGGGTTCCCACGGATAAGGCCCGTCGGGGGTGGTGAGGTACCAGAGGATTTTTACAGCCATGGGTGTGTTCCTTGAATGTGTGTAGCAACCTTCCGGGCGAACCCGATCCTTGTAGGAGCCGGCTTGCTGGCGATGAGGCCCTTGAACCTTGCGTCGATCTTTCGGGCACCATCGCCAGCAAGCCGGCTCCTACAGGGGATGGTGGTGGCCTGGAGATTGTTAGCTGCGCCGGTCGATGGCCGGCACCAGGCCCAGCTCGGTGGCTTTGTCGTACAGGCCGCTCATTTTCCATTGCTGGGTCAACACGCCAGGGCCATAGGCACGGGAGCCGCCGAGGGCGTCGGCGAGCAGTTGCAGTTGCGCGCCCTCCTCCAGCAACAGGATGAATTCGGCGGTGGCGCGCAGGCCCTGTTTGCCCCACACGGTGGAGCCGCCGTTGGCTTCGAGAATCGCCAGGTTGAAGGGGTTTTCGGCAATCTTGTCGAGGATGAAATCGACTTCCGGCTGACGGCGGTCGATGTACACCGGCAACTCCCGGGCGAGCTGATAACGCTGCACCGGCACGTAGTGGAACGGCAGCGTGCGATGGGTTTGCGCCCAGGCGCCAAGGTATGGCGAGTGCACATGGGACACGGTGGTCACATCGGCATGTTGCTGGAACAGTTTGGTGTAGCGCCCCAACCCGCCCTTGCCTTTGCCGAAGATCACCTTGCCGTCGAAGTCGGTGACCGTGGCTTGCAGCGGCTTGCCGTAATTCCACGGGCCACCGTAGTTCACCGACACCAGCAGCTCCTGGCCCGGTACGCGTTCGATGAAACCAACGGTGCCGTTGGCGGTGATGGTGTTGGTTTCACGGAACACGGTGAAGGCTTCTTCAGCCTCGATCAGCACCTTGTCGATGAAGTTCTTCAGTTCTTCGCTGATCAGTTGTTCGTTGATGAGTACGGTCATGGCAATTCTCCAGAGTCAGGCGCGGCGCTTGGCCAACAGTTCATGGGCGGCTTGCAACGGGCGCGGATCGACCCAGTCGGCGATGGAAAAATCGCGTTCGAGGAAGCCGTGCAGGTAAAGGAAATCTTTCTGGGTATCGAGAAATTCCAGACGCTGTGCCGACAGGTCCGGCGCCAGCGTGGTGTGGAATTCACCGCGATAGGCTTCGGCGACACCGGCACTGCCGGCGCGGGTTTCTTCTTCGAGAATCGCGTTCAACGCCTCGCGATTATTCGCTGCCCAATCGGCGGCGCTGAGGGTTTGCGCGAGGAAGCGCACGACCAGGTCGAAATGGTTGTCCAGCAGGCTCTGGTGGACCGTGATCGGGCGCGGCGTGCCATTGTTGATGCGATAGCGCGGCTCGGCGATCAGGTCGAGGTCGATCCCCACCACCAGCCCGAGACGCCGCGCGGCATCGGCGGCGGACGCGCCTTTGACGTACACCGCGTCGACTTCACCGCGCACCAGGTAATCGAGGCCCGACCACAGGCGCTGTAAACCTTCCTGAGGATTCGCCGCCTGCTCCTGGTTTTGCAGCGCCACTTCCACCAGTTCGACGTCATCGAAGCCCAGCCCCGCCAGGCTCAACGTACCTTTGTAGCCGTGCAGGCTCATGGCCCGAGCGATGCTGCCGGGGCGGGTTTCACCCCAGGCCGGCAGTGCCAGACGCTTGCCTTTGAGGTCTTGCGGACGCCGAATGCCGGAGTCCGGGCGAACCAGGATGGTTTGCCACTCTTCGATCCAGGTCAGGCCGATCAGGCGACTCGGCGCACCAGCGGCGCGTGCCGCCAGGGCCGGTACGTTGCCGCCTTCGCGAAACAGGCCCGGCAACTCGTGATCGTAGTGGTGATGCCCCAGTTGCCGGGCCTCCTGCAAGGTCGAAACCGGCAGGCCGTCAGCGGCGAATTCTTCGCTGAGCCAACCGAGTTTGTAGGCGATGCCGGAAGCTGTCGGCACCGGGCAACGGGTGAACCAGATCTGCTCCAGTTCAGCCGGGGTAGCGGGTCGGGATTGTTTGGCAGCAAGCGTCATGGGCAGCTCCGTGGTTGGGCAAGTGTCTGTTGCCGGAGCTATTGCAGCGCCCGTGCCAAGAGCTGAAACGCCCGGTTTACGGGGCTTTGCGCCTGACACCGAGCAAACAACCGACGCTGGTTGCTGGCCTGCCAGCAGCATTGCGCGGCGACTGCTGCTGGCCGAGCAGTCGCCTCCCCAGCATTGCTTCCCCAGCAACACTACCCCGCCAAACCCCTTGCCGGGCGGGCGTTCCAGCCCTTGGCGCAGAACTTGCTCAAGGCCCTTCAACGCCCGTGAAACACCGATCCCCCTTGTAGGAGCCGGCTTGCCGGCGATTGGCCCTCAAGCCTTGCATGAATTTCAAGGACGCCATCGCCGGCAAGCCGGCTCCTACAAAGGGGTTGCGCAGGTTTCACGGCCATCATCAGATCAATGATCAGAGGTACAGCAATGAGCAAGGTCGAACACAACCCCGCCGGACAACTGATACAAGAACAGGCGCCTATCCGCCTGCTGGACAGCGAGGCTCAAGCCATCGCCGTGGCCAGGGACATCGCCCGGGAGATTGCCGAGATCGCCGCCGACGCCAGTCAAAACGGCCAACTGCCACGGCGTCAGGCGCAGCTGTTGTCGGAGAGCGGCTTGACCGCCATTGGCGTGCCCAAGGCGTTTGGCGGCCTCGGCGCTTCGGTGGAAACCATCGTCGAAACCGTGCGAATCATTTCAGTCGCCGACGGCGGCGTCGGTCAGTTGCTGCAAATCCACAACGTCATGCTGCGAGGGATTTTTACCGGGTACTCCGACGAGATTCGCGACCGACTGGTTCGCGATGTATTGGCCGGCAAGCGTTTTGGCAATGCCCTGGCGGAAGTCGGCGGCAAGAACAAATTCGCCCTCAAGACCCGCGTCGAACGCCGCGCCGACGGCAAGTTGATCCTCAATGGCAGCAAGTTCTACTCCACCGGTTCCTACCTGGCCGAGTGGATTTCCCTGACCGCCGCCAGCGATGACGGCGGTGCCGGGGTGCTGCTCAATCGCAACACACCGGGCCTGACGCTGGTGGATGACTGGGAAGCGTTCGGCCAGAAAAACTCGGTCAGCGGCACAGTGATTTTCGACAACATCGAACTCGATGAAGGTTTCGTCTCCCAGCGCAAAGGGCCGATGAAACGCACCGGGTTGACCTTCCCGCAGATCCTTCATGCGGCCATCGATACCGGCATTGCCGAAGGCGCGCTGTCGGCTGCGGTGGACTACCTGAATCACAATGCGCGGCCGTGGGTGGAAAGCGGCGTCGATCACGCCAATCAGGAGCCGCACATCATCAAGCAAATCGGCGAATACGCCGTGGCCCTGCGCGGCGCGCAATCGTTGCTGCGCGACGCGGCGCGGGTATTCGATCAGCACGAACTGGACCCGGACAACAAAGAGCTGCAGGACGAGCTGATTCTGTCGGTGGCGACCGCCCGCGCCCACTCCGACGCGGCGTCGCTGAAAATCTCCAGCGACATTTTCTCCCTGCTCGGCGCCAGTTCCTCACTGAGCAAATGGAACCTCGACCGCTTCTGGCGCAACGCAAGGGTCCACACCACCCACGACCCGATCCGCTGGCGCCTGCACCACGTCGGCAACTACTACCTCAACGGCGTCGACCCCGGCGAATACACCGCGATCCTCAACGCCAAGGAAAAACAGGGCGCGACCAGCCCCGGACGGTGATCCCCCAGGCACCGCCTCCCCTTGTAGGAGCGAGGCTTGCCCGCGAAGGCGCCCTAAAGCCCTATGCAAAACCCAAAGGCCCCATCGCCAGCAAGCCGGCTCCTACAGGTTCGGCGTTCCACCTGAACAAATGCAAAACCCTGTAGGAGCTGGCTTGCCAGCGATGGCGTCCTCGAAAGTGATGCAAATCCAAAGGCCCTATCGCCAGCAAGCTGGCTCCTACAGGGACGGCGTTCCACCTGAACATATACAAAACCTTGTAGGAGCTGGCTTGCCGGCGATGGCGTCCTCGAAATCGATGCAAATCCAAAGGCCCCATCGCCGGCAACCTGATCGTGTCCGCACACCACACAGAGCTTTTTCATGATCGAAAAACATCCTCTCTTGCGCAGCCTGGCGATTTACCGGGAGATGCCCTGGCGCTTCGCCCTGGTGGCGGCGTTGTACATCGCGGTGAACCTCGGGCTGGTCTGGCAGCAATGGCTGATCGGCCACGCCGTCAACGACGTCAGCGCCGGCCGCGCGGTCGTTCGGCAAGCCGATGGCAGTCTCGACGCCAGCCTCGCCTGGTACTGGTTGTGGCTGATGCTCGCCGTGGCGTTCGGCCGTGGCGTGTTGCAATACGCCGCCAGCGTGCTGTCGCTGGTGCTCAGCCAGGAACTGCTGACGCGCCTGCGCGAGCGCATCCTGCAGCAGGTGCAAACCCTGCACCTGGGTTATCACTGGCAGCACGGCATGGGCGAAATGATCACCCGCACCACCCGCGATGCCGACAAGGTGCGCGATGCGCTGATCAGCTTCTGGCGCCAGGTGGTGGAAACCCCGCTGGTGGTGCTGGCCACCGTCGGCCTGCTGAGCTGGTACAACCCGCTGCTGGGGTTGGTGCCGCTGCTGCTGACGGTGTTCGGCCTGTGGATTTTCGTGCGTCAGACCGAGCGTCTGGTCAGCCTCGACCGCGCCGTCGGCGAGGCCTACGACCGGGTCAATCAGGACCTCAGCGAAGGTATAGGCGGCGTGCGGGTGATCAAATCGTTTGGCCTGGAACACAGCCGCATCCAGCGTTTCTCCGGGCAGGTGGCGGTGTTCGCCGAGCACGCCCGCCAGGCCCTCGCCTATTCCAGTTCGCGGATTCCGCTGCCTCAAGCGGTCGTCGCGCTGGGGCATGTGTGGATTCTGGTGTACGGCGCGCACCTGGTGGCCACCGCGCAATTGGGTATCGGTGAACTGGTGACCTCGCTGCTGATCGCCACCACCCTGGTGTTTCGCATCGAAGGCATTGGCCGGGTGATGCAGACCTTCGCCGACGCACGCTCCAGCGCCGAACGGATCTGGCAACTGCTGGACGAGCCCGCGGCGATCCGCAGCGGCAACGCGACCCTGCCCGACACGCCACTGGGGCTGAAACTGGAACACGTCAACGTCAGCGCACCGGGTGGTGGCCTGGACATTCTTCATGACTGCTCGCTGACCGTGCAGCCCGGCGAAATCGTCGCGCTCGTCGGCGCCACCGGCACCGGCAAGAGCCTGTTGGCGAGCCTGCTGCCACGCCTCAGCGACATCAGTTCCGGGCGTCTGCTGATCGGTTCGGACAGCGCCGGCTGGCAAGACATTCGCCAGTTGAACCTCGACGAATTGCGGCGCCGGGTGCACGTGGTGCCGCAAGAAAGCTTCCTGTTTTCCGACACCCTCGCGGCCAACCTGCGCCTGACCGCACCCGACGCTAGCGATCAACAACTGCGTCACGGTTTGCGCCTGGCCGCCGCCGAAGACGTGCTGGAACGCCTGCCGCACGGCCTGGCCACGCCACTGGGGGATCGCGGCGTGACCTTGTCCGGGGGCCAGCGCCAGCGTCTGAGCCTGGCCCGCGCACTGCTTGGCGAGCCGGACATTCTGTGCCTGGACGACGCCACCAGCGCACTGGATGCGATCAGTGAACGCCAGGTGCTGAACAACATTCGCCAGTTGCGCCGCGATCAGGGCCGGGCCACCACGTTGCTGGTGATCTCCAGCAAGCTCTCGACCATCCTCCTCGCGGACCGCGTGCTGATGCTGCAGGACGGCAAAATCGCCGCCAACGGCACCCACGAAGCCTTACTCAAAACCCGTCCGGACTACCGCGACCTGCTAGGGATCGACCATGGCTAACCCAATCGCCGGCAAGGCCTTGAGCGATATCGAAATCGAAGAAATGCTCGCCCGCAAGGCCCTCGACCGCAGCATGTTCAGTCGGCTTTTGCCGCTGCTGAAACCGATTCGCCGGCACATTGTCGGCGTCATCGGCATTGAACTGCTGCTGGTGTTCACGGTGTTTCTGCGGCCGTGGTTTGTCCGCGAATTGCTCGACCGTGGGCTGATTCAACAGAACGATCACTGGCTGCTCGACGAACGCCTGGTGCTGTGGCTCGGCCTCGGATTGGCGGCCAGTTGGCTCGGGCGTTTCCTGCTCGCCGGTGTCTCGCAGTTTGTCGCGGGCAGCGCGGCGATCCGCGTGCTCAATGACTTGCGGGTGCGCGTATTTGCCCATGTGCAGAGCTTGAGTGTCAGCTACTTCGACCGGACCAAGGCCGGGCGGATCATTTCTCGCGCCGACCGCGATGTCGACGCCCTCGAACCGCTGCTGATTCAGGGCCCGCCCGAACTGCTGGGCGCGCTGCTGCGCTGTGGCCTGGCTTCGGTGATGTTGTGGCGGATCGACCCGCGATTCTTTCTCAGCCTCGCCGCCACGGTGCCGTTGCTGGTGTTGGCGACCTGGAGTTTCAAACGCATTTCCCAGCGCAACTGGGCCAAAGTCGCGGAAAACCGCAGCCGTTTCACCGCGCATCTGGTGGAGAGCGTCAGCGGCGCACGCATGTTGCAACAATGCGCCCAGCAAGCGCCCAACCTGCGGCGCTATCGCGGCTTGCTGGATGATTTCAATCAGGCGCTGATTCGCGGCAGCCTGCGATCCAGCTGGTTTGCGCCGTTCACCGCGCTGCTCAGCTCCGCCGGCATGGCGGTGCTGTTGCTGGTGGGCGCCTATGGTCTGGCGCAGGCGGATGTCACCGTGGGCCAGGTCGCGGAAAGCCTGTTTTATGTGTTCCTGTTTCTCGGGCCGTTGCAGGAACTGTCGGACCTGTTCGAGCGTTACGCCACCGGATCGGCCTCGGCGCAGCGGATCTTTTTGCTGCTCGACACGCGCCCGGAGATCAGCGACAGCACCACCCCGCAACACTTGGACAAGGCCCGCGGCGAAGTCAGTTTTGAACGGGTGCGGTTTGCCTACGATGCCGGCAGTTCTTCACCGGTGATCAATGACCTCGACCTGCAGATTCCGGCCGGCGAAGTGTTGGCGATCGTCGGCCCCTCGGGCCATGGCAAAAGCACGCTGGTGCAGTTGCTGACGCGTTTTTACGAGGTGCAGTCGGGGGCGGTGAAGCTCGATGGCGTTGATATCCGCGACCTCACCCAGCATGAACTGCGGCGCAACGTTGGCGTGGTGCTGCAGGACAACGTGCTGTTCAGCGGCAGCATCCTCGACAACCTGCGCCTCGCCGCGCCCCTGGCGGACGATGCCCGGCTGATTGCTGCTGCCCGGGAGCTGGGAGCGGATGAAGTGCTGGAACGCCTGCCACATCAGTACCAGACCGAAGTCGGGCCGCTGGGCGGGCACTTGAGCCATGGCCAGCGGCAACTGGTGTGCCTGGTGCGCGCCTACCTCGCGGACCCCGCGGTGCTGGTGCTGGACGAAGCGACTTCGGCGGTCGACATCCACACCGAGCGACGCATTCAGCGCGCGTTCCGCCGACTGTGCGAGGGCCGCACCGCGATCATCATCGCCCACCGCCTGGCGACCATTCGCGATGCCGACCGCATTGCAGTGATCCGTCATGGCCGCCTGGTCGAACAAGGGCCGCACAGCCAATTGATCGATCAGGGCGGCGCCTATGCGGCGTTGTACCAGACCTATCTGCGCAGCGCCGAAGCGGGTGCATCGATCGACGACATCGTCGCCACATCGCCGGCATGATCAAGACCGCCATCGCCGGCAAGCCGGCTCCTACAAGGTCACCGATAACCTGTAGGAGCCGGCTTGCCGGCGATAGCAATCTGCAAAACACCACAAACCCCTCTGCTGCACCCCGAACAACCATTGCTGACAGACTGCTGCTACAGCAGCACCTCCCACCGCCAATACCGTTTCTCCCCCCGTCAAACCCCTGGCCCTTCGGCCCCAAACCCACCCCGCCGACCATGGCATGTCCGTTGCAACCACCCCTGCCAAGGCGTCCTCGCACCTGCGCGACGCAACGCGTACTTGAATCAGGAGCATCCCATGAGCACTGAATTTTTCTGGCGTCTGCCGCTGGGCACCGATGGTCCGCAACTGACCACCGACAAACACAATCGTGGCAATCCGGACTATCGACCGGGCAACATCGCACCGGGGCGCTTGCCCAACGGCGAACCGGATGACTTCACTTACATCGACTACATCGCCCAGGTCGCGAAAGCGGCGGAACTGGCCGGGTTCGAAGGCGCCCTGCTGCCCACCGGCCCGGAGCCGTGGATTGCCGCAGCGGCCCTGGCCCGGGAAACCCGCCGGATCAAATTCCTGATCGCCTTCCAGGGCACCTGGACCTTGCCGGCCTATGCCGCGCAACAAGCGGCCATCCTGCAAAACCTCAGTCGCGGCCGCCTGGAGTGGAACATCATCACCGGCGGCAACCCGGCCAGTCAGCGGGCCAACGGTGACTTCCTCGAACACGACCTGCGCTACAAGCGCACCGGTGAATTCCTCGACATCATCCAGGGTCTTTGGCAGAACGAACGCTTCTCCTACGACGGCGATATCTACCAACTGGAGAACGGCGCCCTGCCCCATGGTTTGCAAAACGAACGCAAACCCGGCGTGTATTTCTCCGGTTTTTCCGATGCCGCGCTGGATGTCGCCGCCAAACACGCCGACGTTTATCTGAACTGGGCCGAGCCGATCGACAAGCTCAAGCCGCACATCGAGCGCGTCCGCGAACTGGCGGACAAACAAGGTCGCAGCGTGCGCTTCGGACTGCGCGTCGACCTGTTCGCCCGCGAAACCGAAGAACAGGCCTGGAAAGATCTGCGCCGCCAGTTCGACAAGCTCGACGGCAAGAGCAGCGTGGTCGCCAAAGGCTTTACCAGCGGTTCCGATTCGGTCGGCGGCGCACGGCAAACGGCTTACCACCAGAACGTCGATCGCTTTGATGACCTGATCATTGGCCCGAACCTGTGGGCCGGTTTCGCCAAGGCCAAACCCGGGCCGACCGTGGGCCTGGTGGGCAGTCACCAGAACATCGCCGAACGCCTGTCGGAATACCGCGATGCCGGTTTCTCGACCTTCATCCTCGCCGGCAATCCGCACCTGGAAGAAGCCCTGCGCATCGGGCAGGAAGTGCTGCCGCTGGTGCACCAGCGCCCTGTCGCCCAACCGCAAACTCACTTGAAGGCCAGCGCCTGAGCGCGGCGGGAGAATCATTCATGACGCAAGCCCTCGACACCCTCTGGTACACCCGCTGCCCGGTCCCGACCGGGCTCGGTATCGCCGTGCAAAAAGGCTGGCTGCAAGACACCGTCGGCGCGCTCGGCACCGAGGTTCAATCGCTGCGCGAGTCCACTGACAAAGCGGTTCGCGAATCGCACTTCGATCACACCTTGCGTAACTCGGTACGCCACGGCGGCAACATCCCGGCGATCTGGGCCCGTGCGCAGGGCCGGGAAACCCGGGTCATCGGCCTGTCCTGGGCTGATGAAGTGCAACTGATCCTGACCCGCGCCGACAGTGGCATCAAAACCGTCAAGGACCTCAAGGACCGTCGTTTCGGCCTGCCGGACTGGGCCGGCGCGCAGATCGATTTCACCCGCGCCCAGGCCCTGCGCGGCCTGGAAAACGCCCTGAAACTCGAAGGCCTGCAAGTCGGTGACGTGCAACTGGTGAATTTCCGTTATGACGGCACGTTCAGCGACCCGCAGGTGCAAACCGTCAACGGCACACCGGTCAGCGCGCAGCGGGTCGAGGGGCGCAACCTGGAACTGGTGGGCCTGCTGCGCGGTGAGGTCGATGCGATTTTCCTCAAGGGCGCGAGTGCCGCACGGCAGGCCCACGAGTTTGGCTTGCACACGGTGATCGACACCGGTTCGCACCCGGAACCGCTGATTCGCAGCAACAACGGCACCCCGCGCACACTGGCCGTGGACCTGAACCTGCTGGACCAGCATTTCGATGTGGCCACCGGCATTCTTGATTCGGTGCTGCGCGCCGAACAATGGGCGCACACCCACCCGGAAGAAACCCGTCGCTACCTGGCTCGGGAAACCAACAGCAGCGAGTACTGGGTCAGCGCCGCGTACGGCGACGACGCGCACCTGCGCCTGCGCACCGAACTCGACGAACAGGCCATCGCCGCGTTGCAGGATTTCACCCACTTCCTGCATCGCTGGCGCTTCATCCCGAAAAGCTTCGACGTGCGCGACTGGATCGATCCACGGCCGCTGCAAGCGCTGCTGGCAACACCCACCGCACTGGCTGGCTAACCCGCCGGATTTCATGGATTGGAACTGAAGACCCTTATGAGCAAACCACTCGATACCCTTTGGTACACCCACAGCCCGGTGCCCACCGGGCTTGGCATCGCCGTGCAGTCCGGGCGACTGGCGGAAGCCTTTCTGCCGTTCGGCACCAACATCCAGTCCTTGCGCGAGTCCAGTGAACGGGAAGTTCGCGAAGCTCATTACGACCATCACCTGAAAAATTCGGTGCGTCACGGCGGCAATATTCCAGCGATCTGGGCCTACGCCAGCGGCGTGCAAACCCGCGTACTGGGGTTGTCCTGGAGCGACGAGGTGCAGTTGATCCTGACCACGGCGGAAAGCGGCGTGAAGAGCATTCGCGACCTGAAGAACCGCCGTTTTGGTCTGCCGAAATGGGCCAACGTGCAGATCGATTTCACCCGTGCCCAGGCCCTGCGCGGACTGGAAAACGCCCTCAAGCTTGAAGGCCTGGAGGTGTCCGACGTCGAGCTGGTGGATTACCCCTACGGCGGTACTTACAGCGACGATCAAAAACAGCATGTCTTCGGCTCGGAAGTCAGCCTCGGTGTCACGCGCTTCAGCAAGCGCAACAACGAACTGATCGGACTGCTGCGCGGCGACATCGACGCGATTTTCCTCAAGGGTGCGCACGCCGTGCACCTGGCGAACGAATTCGGCTTGCAGGTGGTGGTCGATACCGGCTCGCACCCTGACCCGCTGATCCGCTCGAACAACGGCACACCAAGGACCCTGACCGTGGACACGCACCTGCTGCACGAACATTTCGATGCCAGTGTGAAAATCGTCGACACCGTGCTGCGCACCGAGCAATGGGCGTGGGCCAATCCGGAAGAAACCCGACGCTTTTTGGCGCGGGAACTCAATACCAGCGAGTACTGGGTGGCCGCTGCGTATGGTGAAGATGCGCATCGGCGTTTGCGCACAACCCTGGATGCGCGCTCGATTGAAGCGTTGCAGGATTTCACCGATTTCCTGCATCGCTGGGATTTCATTCCACGCCGTTTTGATGTGCGTGAGTGGATTGATTTCAGCGTGCTGGAAAAGGTGATTGGTTCGACGTCACGATTGGCGGTTTGAGGTTTTTTTCGTTTGTGAGGGCCCCATCGCCGGCAAGCCTCGCTCCTACAGGGGTTGTGTGTCGTTCAAATTTATTGTGACCGACACACATCGCCTGTAGGAGCGAGGCTTGCCCGCGAAGGCGTCTCACGATTCCAACCGTTGATCTGCGTGTGCCGCGATCCCGTGTAGGAGCCGGCTTGCTGCGGGCGGCGTTCCGACGATGGCGTATTCAACATCACCGCATTGCTCGCCCAGCAACAAACCCCCGCCCCACTCCTGCTGCTCCAGCAACACCCGCCAAGCAACTTTCTGCTGAATCCCCGACAGGCACTTAGCGCCAGACTGGATCCAACTAACTCACTTATTAAAAATCGTCTTTAACGGCAACTTAAAGAAACTATTTAATCGTTATATTTCAATCATTTAACAAAACTAAAAACCCTAAAAAATAATCTGGCACGATCTCTGCTCTACCCCTATTAGCGAAACTTTAACGGGGGAGATTCACATGCATAAACTTAATCCAATCACCAAGAGTATCTGGTTAACCTTGCTGCTGTCCGGGGGGACTGTCAGCGAGGGGCTGCTGGCGGCGCAATCCAAGGACGCAGACAGCGACAAGACCACCACGGAGCCTTCACTCAAGACGGTCACCGTCACCGCTCAACACCGGGAAGAAACCCTGCAAGAGGTTCCGGTGGCCGTGTCGGCGGTACAGGGCACCAGCCTGATAGCCGATGGCGTGCGCAATATCGGCGACATCACCACATTCGTTCCCAACGTAGCGGCGAAGAACCCCGACGGCGATGGCCGGCCGCGTTGGTACATTCGCGGCCTCGGCACCGGTGATACGGGCGCGGCCACGGTGTTCCCGGTTGGGATCTACGCCGATGACGTGTACCTGAACGCGCCGATTGCCGGTGGCGGGCCGTTGTTCGACCTGGAACGCGTGGAGATTCTGCGCGGTCCGCAAGGCACGCTGTACGGCAAGAACACCACTGCCGGCGCGGTGAACATCATTTCCAAAAAGCCGACTTTCGACACTGACGGTTTCGGCACCATTGGCTTCGGCAGCAAGAACGAACGCATCGTCAGCGGTGCCCTCGGCGGCGCGCTGGTGGATGAAAAACTCGCCGCACGGGTGGCGTTGTATTCCGAAGAGCGCGATGGTTTCCAGAAGAACCTCGTCGACGACAACACCTACGGCGACGTCAACAAGAAAGCCGTACGCCTGCAATTCCTCGCCCAGTTGAACCCTGACCTGGAGGCCCTGCTGAAGATCCACAGCCGCGAATTCAAAGGCGATGGCAGCAACGGCTCGCTGGCCGTCGGGCGTTACTACAACGTCGGTTATCAACGACCCAACGGGCGCGACACCGCGCTGAACGTCAACGAGGATTCCAAGCTTGATCACGACGGCACGTCGCTGACCCTGAACTGGAATTTGGGTGATTACACCCTGACGTCGATCAGCGCTTATGACTACATCCGCGGCCAGTCCACCAGCGACGCCGACTACACGCCTTTTGAGGTGAACGGCGCGGCGATTTCCGATAACAAATACACCCAGTACTCGCAAGAAATCCGCCTGGCCTCGCCGCAGCAGGAAACCCTGCGCTGGCTCGCCGGTGCGCATTACTTCCACGAAGACCTCGACAGCTCGGCCCAGCGCATCATCACGCCCGGCCCGACACCGAACGGTACCGGTTCGAACCAGACCGGCGGCGCCACCGATTTTCGTGACCTCAACTTCGACCACACCACCGACAGCTATGCGCTGTTCGGTAACCTGACCTACGACTTCACCGACGATTTCAGCGTCACCGGTGGCCTGCGCTGGACCCAGGAAAAGAAAGACATCGACCTCAACCTGACCCAACTGACCCGCACCACCGCCAACGGCCCGCTGGTGCCGCTGGGCGGCGCTGGCACCAACGGCAATCGTCAGGAAGACAAGACCTGGGAAGCCTGGACGTATGACCTGACGCCGGAATACCGGATCAACGACAACGTGCGCGTGTTCTTCCGTTATGCCCACGGTTTCCGTTCCGGCGGCTTCAACACCGGGCTATCGACCAGCCTTGCGCAACTGACCACGGTTGATCCGGAACAACTCGACGCTTACGAAATCGGCCTCAAGTCCGAGTGGTTCGACCACCGCCTGACGGCCAACGCCAACATCTTCTACTACGACTATTCGGACATTCAGGTGAACCTGCTGACGGTCAACAACGGCGTGTTGACCACCGCGCTGACCAACGGCGCCAAAGGTACGGTCAAGGGCGCCGAGCTGGAGCTCGAAGGCCAGCCGACTGACTACCTGCACTTGCGGGCGGCGGTGTCGTTCCTCGACACCGAGTACACCGATTTCAAAAACACCAACCCGAACACAGGCGCCGTCACCGGTGACTACAGCGGCAACAGCTTCGTGCGTTCGCCACGCAACGTGGTGTCGCTCGGCGCCGATTACACCTTCCCGCTGGAAGTCGGCGGCAAGCTGGTGGCCGGCGGTGACGTGAGTTTTCGCGACAAGGAATACTTCCTCGCCGATCGCCAGAGCAGCGTCGACAAGACGCTCAGCCAGCCCCATTACACCTTGGCCAACACCCGCCTGACCTGGTTCAGCCCGGATGAAAAACTCAGCGTCACGGGTTTCGTCAACAACGTCACAGACCGGCGCTACCAGGTCCATGGCCGGCCCAACGGCACCCTCGGTCAGTACGTCATCACCTACGGCGACCCACGCACCGTCGGCCTGAGCGTGACCAGCCGCTTCTGATCCCGGTTCACACACCCCTCCTGTAGGAGCCGGCTTGCTGGCGATGAGGCCTTCAAGCCTTGCGTCGCCAGTGAGGACGCTATCGCCGGCAAGCCGGCTCCTACAAGGGTCGTGTCGTCCGCAATTTATGTAATACCGCTCAACCTGTAGGAGCTGGCTTGCCAGCGATGGGGCCTTCAAGCCATGCGTCGCCAGTGAGGACGCTATCGCCAGCAAGCCGGCTCCTACAAAGGATTGTGTTGTTCTCAATTTCCGTGACACCGCTTCCCCTGTAGGAGCCGGCTTGCTGGCGATGGGGCCTCAAGGCGCGCATCGCTCATGCGGTCGCCATCGCCGGCAAGCCGGCTCCTACAGGGGCTGCGGACCTTTTAAGGACTCTGCTCATGTTCCATCGCACTCCGTTGGCCGGCGCTATTGCGCTGGTCATTGGCAGCCTTGCCGTGCCTGTTTCGGCTGCCGAAACCCAACCCACCGCCAGCGGCGATCACCTGGACACTGTCGTGGTGCTCGGCACCCGGCGCAGTGATGTCACCGCACTGGAAAGCGCCGCGCCGGTAGACGTCTTGACCGGCGAGCAATTGCAGCAGACCGGTGCGAGCGACCTGTCCGGCGCGCTCACGGCCCTGTCGCCTTCGTTCAGCTATCCGCAATCGCCCCAGGGCGCGTTCTCCGGTTCCATCGCTCAGGGCGCCTCGTTGCGTGGCCTGGCCTCCGATCAGGTGCTGGTGCTGGTCAACGGCAAACGCCGCCACACCAGCGCCAACGTCACGCGGCAAAGCCTGGTCAATGGCCGTGGCGCCGCCGCGGTCGACCTGAGCCTGATCCCCTTGAGCTCGATCCAGCGCGTCGAAATCCTGCGCGACGGTGCTGCCGCTCAATACGGCTCCGACGCCATCGCCGGGGTGATCAACATCGTGCTCAAGGAAAAGGACGACGGCGGCAACCTCGGTTACCGCTTCGGCGGCTACGACAAGGGTGACGGCATCCAGCGCAAACTCAGCGGCTGGAAAGGTTTCGCCCTGCCCAACGACGGCTTCCTGACCCTGAGTTTCGACGCCGGCAGCCAGGACCCGGCCAGCGACACCAACCCTGACAACCGGATCTTCTACCCCGGCTCCACCAGCATCAACACGCCGCGCGAGCAGAACAACCGCTACCGCACCTGGCGCTGGGGCTCGGGCAATGTCTCGGACCAGTACAACTTCGCCGCGAACAGCGAAGTCGGCATCGGCGACGGTCTGACGGCCTACGGTTTCGCCACCTACTCGCACAAAAACACCGACGCCGAAGGCTTCTTCGACCCGCCCACCACCCTGCGCAACAACTACAGCAGCACCGCGTTGCAGCGCTTCCCGGACGGGCGCCTGCCGATCACGCGCTATTCGCTGGAAGACTATGCGCTGACCGGCGGCCTGCGTTACGAAGACGACCTTCTGGGTAAATTCGACTTCGCCGTGAACCATGGCAACAACACCCTGAAGTCCACCGACCGTAACGCGATCAACCCCAGCTGGGGCGCCACCAGCCCGGAAAAAATCTTCACCGGCGAACGGGAGGCCGATCAGACCAACGTGACGCTGGACTGGGTGCGGGATTTCCCCACCGACCTGCTGTTCAAGCCGCTGACACTCTCGGCCGGCCTGGCCTGGCGTCAGGAGAATTACGAGCTGAGCGCCGGCGAAGCGGCAGGCTGGCAGAACGGCCCGTTGTTCAACACCGTCGACCCGGTTACCGGCCGGCGCATCCCGGGTTACTACTCGGGCATCACCCAGGTCGATGCGGCTTCACTGGACCGCAACGTGCTGGGTGCCTACATCGACGTCGAAGGGCAGATCACCGAGAAATTCCAGGCCGGCGTCGCGGTGCGCACCGAGCACTATTCGGACTTCGGCGACACCACCAACGGCAAACTGTCGCTGCGTTATGACTTCACCCCGCAGATCGCCGCACGGGCCACGGCCAGCACGGGTTATCGCGCGCCGTCGCTGGTGCAGAGCGGCTTGTCTTCGTTCAGCGTGCAGGTGGTCGAGCAGCCGCCCGGCAGCGGCAACTTCGTCGAAGTGCAGCAACGCACATTGCGCGCCGACAGCCCGGAAGCGGCGCTGCTGGGCGGCAAGTCGCTGAAACCGGAAGAGTCCACCAGTTATTCCCTGGGCCTGGTCTGGCGTCCGTTGGCCAATGCGTCGGTGACGCTGGACGCCTACCGGATCGACATCGACAACCGCATCACCCTCTCCGATCAGTTGCCGGCGGCGGTGGTGTCGCCGATTTTCGCCGGCACGCCCTACGCGAATATCCAGAGCGCGGCCTTCTACACCAACGTTGCCGACACCCGCACCGACGGGATCGAGCTGATGGGTAACTATCAGCTGGACCTGCAGCAATGGGGACGCCTGAACCTGAGCAGCGGCATCAGCCAGAACAACACGAAAATCACCGCCCTGCGCGATGTCGGCAACATCAAGGGTTCGCAGATTGTCGGCCGTACTACTCAGGGCCTGATCGAGGACGGCACACCGGAAACCAAACTGGTGCTGAGCGCCAACTGGCTGTTTGATGAGTGGGGTGTGACCGTGGCTCAGCGTCGTTACGGTGAATGGAAAAGCCTCAACGCCACCAACCCGACCCTGGATCAGACCTACAGCCCGCAATGGGTTACGGACCTGGATGTGTCGTACACCTTCAACAAGGCGCTGAAGCTGTCGGTGGGCGCGATCAACCTGTTCGACACGCACCCGGACAAGGCGGAAGGCGCGCAGTTGTACGGCGTACCGAAATACTCGATCACCAGCCCTGAAGGTGCGCAAGGTGCGTTCTATTACACCAGCGTCAGTTACGAGTTCTGACGCGGGTGCTGATGGGGTGTTGCTGGGGCAGCAATGGGTGTTGGTGAAGCACCACCGCTCTTGTAGGAGCCGGCTTGCCGGCGATGCGGTCTGCACGATTTCGGGTGTGCATGATGCCGCCATCGCCAGCAAGCTGGCTCCTACAGGGGCTGTGTGTTGCCAGGTGCATCGCGAATGGCACACCTCTTGCGATACCCCTGCGGTACTTCGCCGAAATAAGACCCGCCATGCGTACCCGACGTCTGTTGTTTTCACTGACCTGGCTCATCTCCCCTGCCGCCCTGCTGTTGCTCTGGGCGGTGGTGGCCGAGGCCGGGATTTTCCCGCGCAACCTGCTCGTCCCGCCCGCTCAGGTGTGGCAGACCTTCGAGGAACTGTCGGCCAGCGGTGAGCTGCTCGACCACTTGCTCAACAGCCTGTCACGACTGGGGCTGGGTTTCGGCATCGGCTCGCTGCTGGGCCTGGCGTTCGGGGTGCTGATGGCGTTGTCGAAGAACGTCGAGATCTACTGCTCGCCGCTGTTCCACACCCTGCGCCAGATCCCCAGCATCGCGCTGATCCCGATGTTTGTGCTGCTGTTCGGCATCGATGAAACCTTCAAGATCATCATCGTCGCCAAGACCGCGTTCTTCCCGGTGGCGCTGGCCGCCAGCGAAGGGGTCAAGGCCATTCCGCGCAGCTACTTCGAAGTCGCCGATGTGTATCGCCTGCGCTGGCCGACGTTTGTTCGCGCCATCGCCCTGCCCGCTGCCGCGCCGCCGATCATCACCGGTTTTCGCATCAGCCTGACCCGCGCCTGGGTGGTGTTGGTGGCCACCGAGTTGCTGGCCGCCGACAGCGGTCTGGGGCAGATGATCGAAATGAGCCGGCAGATGTTGCGCATTGATGTGGTGATGGTCGGGATTGTGGTGACCGGCGTTATCGGTTTCGCCCTGGACTTCACCTTTCGCCAACTGGAACAGCGGTTGTTCCGCTGGCAGACCCGCTAGGAGCCGATGATGATTCGATTGCTTGCCAAATCCCGCGGCCTGCTGCTGCCGCTGCTGTTGATCGGCGGCTGGGAATACCTGTCGCGCCAGGGTGCCGCCGGCGCGTACGCCTTTGTGCCGTTGTCGGCGATCGGCGCGGCGTTGCTTGAACTGTTGGCCAACGGCGAGTTGCTGGTGAACCTGCTGGCCAGCCTGGCCCGCACCAGCACCGGCCTTGCACTGGGCATTGTCTTCGGCGTGCTGCTGGGGGTGCTGATGGCGCTGTCGGCAGTGGCCAATCGGCTGGTCGGGCCGCTGTTTCATTCGATCCGCCAGGTGCCGATGCTCGGCTGGATTCCGTTGATCGCCATGTGGTTTGGCAATGGCGAGTTTTCCAAAGTGTTGATCGTCAGTCTCGCGGCGTTCTATCCAATGGTCCTCAACACGTATCAGGGTTTCAGCCATGTCGAGAAGCGCTATCGCGAGGTCGGCCAAGTGCTGGTGCTGAGCCGCTGGCAACGCTTTCGTCATGTGCTGCTGCCGGCGGCGCTGCCGAGCATTGCCACCGGCGTGCTGCATGCGCTGGCGTTTGCCTGGGTCACTGCGGTGGGCAGCGAACTGTTCCTGTCTTCGGGCGCCGGCCTGGGCAACCTGATGATGAACGCCGAAGCCGGCTCACGCATGGAAGTCATCGTCCTCAGCGTGCTGTGCATCGGCCTCTGCGGTTACCTGATGACCCTGCTGTTCACTCTTCTTAGCCGCCATCTGCTGCGCTGGCGCAACATTCGCTGAAAGGCCGATAACCATGAACGCAATTGCCCAACACGCTGTGCCACACAGCACCTCATTACACACTGGTGCGCTGCAGATTCGCGGCCTGAGCAAGGCCTACCGGATCGAAGGCCAGCCTTTGCCGGTGCTGCAGCAGATCAATCTCGACGTTCGTCCCGGTGAGTTCGTCAGCATCGTCGGTGCCAGCGGTTGCGGCAAGTCGACGCTGCTGCGGCTGGTCGTCGGGCTGGAGGACGACTATGAAGGCGACATTCTGCTGGATGGCAAACGGGTGGTCGGCACGAGCCTGGAACGCGGGATCGTGTTTCAGGACCATCGACTGTTTCCGTGGATGACCCTGAACCAGAACATTGCCCTGGCGCTGAAAAACCATCCGTTGTCCAAGGCAGAAAAGGACCGTTTGGTGGCCGAGCACATTGCGCTGGTCAACCTCGAAGGTTTTGAAAACGCCTACCCTCACCAGTTGTCCGGCGGCATGGCGCAGCGCGCGGCCATCGCCCGCGCACTGATCAACCAACCGAAAGTGCTGCTGCTCGACGAACCCCTCGGCGCCCTCGACGCCTTGACCCGGGTACGCCTGCAACATGAGTTGCAAAGGATCTGGGTGCAACAGCGCTGCACGGTGATCATGGTCACCCACGACATCGAAGAAGCGCTGTACCTGGGCGACCGGGTCATCGTGATGGACGCCCACCCGGGCCGGATCAAGCACGAAATCAAGGTCGACCTGCCCCACCCTCGGGACCGGGCTTCAACGGTGTTGCAGGGGTACAAGGAACAGCTGCTTGAGGAATTGGTGGGGCATTAAACGTCGGACCTGTAGGAGCCGGCTTGCTGGCGATTGAAGCGACGCGGTGTGTCCGATGCGCCGCCATCGCCGGCAAGCCGGCTCCTACAAGGTCATTTGATAAACACAGAATCCTGTAAGAGCTGGCTTGCCGGCGATGGCGTCTGGCTTGATACACCGCATCGATCCGATCGCCAGCAAGCCGGCTCCTACAGGATCAGGGGGGCATCCAGAGTCCTTCTGATAGCTGGCTTTTAAAAGAACCAAAAGGAATTAATAAATACATAAACAGTATTTATCGTTATAAAAATATCCGCGTAGTCTCAGACCATCCCGTCATTCACCACGACAGTGAAGAGCCCTATGAATCCGACCGCCAACATCATCGACTTCGCCAGCTACCGCAAACGCAAACAAGCGCAGCAACGGGCACGGGCCATGTGGGAAATGTACGCACGCAATGCTGGCCTGCAGGCCTTTCAGTGGGTTCAGGCTTCGCGTTCGACCGAGACTCGTCAGGCGTGAATACACAAAACCCCTCGCGCTTTCTGGCGAGCGCTGACGAACCCGTGCTGGACCTGAACAACCTCGAATCACTGGAAGAGGACCCGATCTGCGAGCGGGTCGCGCAAAACCTGCAGCGCCTGCGGGGCAAGCGTCACCTCTCCCTCGACGCCCTCGCACGACAATGCGGTGTGAGCCGGGCGATGCTCGCGCAGATCGAATCCGGACGCAGCGTGCCGTCGATCAAAGTGCTGTGCAAAATCGCCAAAGGCTTGAAGGTTTCAGTGGCCGCATTTCTTGAACATCGGGCCTTTGAAGGGGTGGCCGTGTTATCGGCGAGCCAGAGCAAACGCCTGGTCAGCGCCAGCGGCGCCTTTGTCAGCCGAGCGCTGTTCCCGTTTGACGTGGCGCGCCAATCGGAGTTTTACGAACTGCGCCTGAGCCCATTGGGAGAGGACGTCTCCGAGGGCCATGGCCCCGGCGTCCAGGAGAACCTGGTGGTTTCGCAGGGCGTACTGGAAATCAGCGTCAACGACGAACGCTACCTGCTTTCCACCGGCGATTCGATCCTGTTTTACGCCGACCAGCCCCACCGCTATCGCAACCCGGCGGACAGTGAAGCGGTGGCGTATCTGGTGGTGACTTACCCGGAACGCCTTGACTGACAAAACCGGCTTGCGGGTGATGGTGGCTTTGCTGACGCCATCGCCAGCAAGCCGGCTCCTACAGGGCGGGTGGTCAACTCCAACTCATCGAACGACGCAAACATTGTAGGAGCCGGCTTGCTGGCGATGGCGCCCTCAAGTACGCCTTCGCCGGCAAGCCTGGCTCCTACAGGGCGGGTGGTCAACTCCAATTCATCGAACGACGCAGACATTGTAGGAGCCGGCTTGCCGGCGATGCCGATCTCAAGTACGCCTTCGCTGGCAAGCCTGGCTCCTACAAAAGCAGGACATAAAAAAGCCCGGCCAATCTGCATTGGCCGGGCTTTTTAATGGCTGTCGCTCAGGATCAGCAGGTGCAGCACATCATCGGCATGCCATTGCAGCTCATCATCATCGGCATGCTGCAATCGTTCATCATTTTCATCATCAGGGTGCAGCAGTTTTTCATCATGTCCATGTTCATGCCCGCCATCGGCATGATTTTGCACATCATGCCGTCAGCCATCATGGTGCATTCCATCACGCACTTCATCGACGGCATCGGCATGCCCATCATCGGCATTGGCATCATCATGTTCATCATCGGCATGGCCATGGCCGCCTGGGACATGCACATCATGCTCATGTTGCCGCAGTGCATCATCATCGGCATGCCGCAGTTCATCATCATCTGCATCATTTCCGCGCTGTTCTTGAACATCGCCATGTCCATGCCCGCGGCCGGCATCATTTTGCACATCATGCCGTCGTCCATCATTTCGCACGTCATGGTCGCCATCATCATCGGCATGCCCATCATCGGCATCATCGGCATGTTGGCGTTCATCGGCATTTGCATCTGCATGGCGTTCATCATGGTGTTGTTCCCCAAAGGTTTGAATAGTTGGACGAAGCTGATGGGGCCGATTCTAAGGATTGGGTCGGGGGCAACAAGATGACCATCGAACAGCGGAATTTGATGCTGGGGCAGCTTTAACGAGGTGGATGGAACGTCTATTTCTGCCATGACCGCCATTCGGATTCGATTGCAGATACAACCCAATTCACAACGCGGATTTCACGGTTATGGATATGCAGAAGAGGTCTATTTAAATAACCGAAAGAAATAATCGTTCTAACTGAATGAATATTTTTTGAAGCACAGCTTATTTCAGGCAAAAAAAAATCCCAGGCAGCTGATGGACGCCTGGGATTTAAAAATGCATAAACCGTGGTGGTGAACGCGGTGCGGATATTACGGAATATTTCACCGTGTAACAAGATATTTTGACTCACCAGCCGGTTACTAATCTTTCCAAGTCCTTAAATATCCACACTTTTTTTAAGGTCGAGTAACGAAAAGCGGTCAACTATAAGTACCAGCGATATTCACGCGCATTGATGTCCTGCATAAATGCCAAATGGTCCTGACGCTTGTTTTCGCAGTAGACATTTACAAACTCCGCACCCAACCCTTCACGCAACTGCGCGTTGTGTTGCATGGATTGAACGGCCTCCAGCATCTCCAGCGGGAAGTTGATGCCACTGCTGCGATCTTCATTCAACGGTGCTATCGGTTGACGACCGGTTTCAAGTCCTTGTTCCAACCCGACCAGAATCGCCGCCAACACCAGATACGGGTTGGCATCGGCACCGGCGAGGCGATGTTCGATGCGCAGATTCCTCGCGTCCGACTCAGGAACCCGCAGGCAGGCATCCCGATCTTCGAAACCCCAACTGGCACGCGTCGCGACATTCACGGTGCCGCTCAAGCGACGCAGCGCATTGTGGTTCGGCGCGAAGATCGGCATGCAATGCGGCAACAGTTCTAGGCAACCGGCCACGGCATGGCGCAGCGGCTGTTGGTCATTGGCCGCTAAAAGGTTATTGCCCGCCTCGTCGTACAGGCTCACATGAACATGCATGCCGCTGCCGGGGTGTTGCAAGTAAGGCTTGGCCATGAAACTGGCGCGGTAGTTGTGCTTGAGCGCCACGCCACGGGTGCTACGGCAAAACAGCGCCGCCCAGTCGGCAGCCCGCAGGCCGTCATCCAGGTGGCCGAAGTTGATTTCGAACTGACCCGGGCCCAGCTCGGCAGTAATCACCGTGGTGTCGATGCCTTGCGCCCGCGCCGTCTCGACCATTTCATCGAGCACCGGCGCAAACCGCGACAGCCGCTCGATGTGCATGTTCGGCTGATCGTCCGCATCGTCGGTCAGCGGATCGCGCGCAAACTGCGGCAAGCCGTCACGCAACTGGCGATCGAACAGGTAGAACTCCAATTCGAAAGCCACCACCGGGAAGATCCCTTTGCCAGCGAGGCGTTCCAGCACTTGCGCCAGTACTTCCCGAGGCTCGAAGACGATCGGTTTTTCAGTGCCGCTGGAGGTGATCAACATCTGCCCCAGCGGCTGTTTTTCCCAGTCGACAATTTTCAACGTACCCGGCACCAACCGACGGGGCGCATCCGGGTCGCCGTCGTTGAAACAGTAGTCGCCGATTTTGAACAGCCCGCCTTGAGTGCCGAGCAATACACAATTCTGCGGCAGCTTGAGCGCGCTGCCGGCGGCGACCTTTTCGAGCATCTCGATCGGATAGCGCTTGCCGTAGAAATGCCCCGGGATGTCCAGGGAAATCAGGTCGACGTAGCGCACATCCGGAAAGCGCTGCCGAAATGCGCGCACTTCAGCAACCAGATCAGAGCAGACAGCATCCATCATGTTGTTCCTTGTTGTTTTTATCAGGTGTAAACCCAGAGCACCCGGGTGAGCTGATCGGTGAGATTGCCGTAGCGGCAATGGGTATGGCTGGCGAGTTGAAAGCTGTCCCCGGCCCCCAGGGTGACCGGTTGATTGTCATCCAGCCAAAGTGTCAGTTGCCCTTCGAGCACGTAACCGCCCTGCTCCGAGCTGTCATCCATGTGCCGGTCACCACTGCTGGCGCCGGGCTCGAGACGGCTTTCGAGCATCGAGAACGAGGCGCGCATTTTCGGCGAGACCAGAATGTCGGTGATGCCGTCGGCGTAATACAGCGTGCGGCGCTCGTCCGGACGGGTCACCCACGGCAAGGCCATGGGTTTGGGCAAGCTGTAGAAATAGGTGGTCGGCACGCCGAGGGTTTCGCTGATCGCGGTCAAGTCCGCCACGGTCGGACGTGACAATCCACGCTCGACTTGCGAAAGAAAACCGACGGAGCGACCGATCTTGTCCGCCAGTTCCTTGAGCGTGTATTTCTTGTGTTTGCGCAGGTCCTGAATCAGGATCGCCAGCGCCGAAATCTCTTCTTGCATGTCCATCTGAAAGCTTCCAGAAAATGTGCGTTTCAAAGGCTGTCGCGCAACCGATACCAGGCCTTGCCGATGGCTTCCAGGGGCGCTGCCATGTATTTGCCGCCGGGGAAACTGCCGTTGACCAGGCCCTGATACAAGCCCAGCTCGTCTGCCTGACCGAGTATCGCGTCGGACACGGCGCGAGCCCCGGCCAGGGTCGGCAGCACACCGTGGCCCGAATAACCCTGCAGCCAATAGAGATCGCCGCGTCGGCCAATGTCAGGCGTGCGATTGAGCGTGAGGTCGATATGGCCGCCCCAGGCGAATTCCAGTTCGACGCCCTTGAGCTGAGGAAATACCCGTTGCAGGAACGGCCGGGTCGCGGCGGCGATGTCCTTCGGCATGCCCCCCAGGTAGGTGCAACCGCCGCCGAACAGCAAGCGGTTATCCGGCGTACGACGGAAATAATCGAGAACGAACTGATTGTCGGTGACGCAGACATTGCTCGGCAGGAGCGCGGTCGCCTGTGCTTGCGAGAGCGGCGCGGTGGCCACCTGATAGGTGCCGACCGGCAACACACAACTTGATAGCTGCGGATCGAGCCGGTCCAGATAGGCATTGCACGCCAGCACCAGCACATCGGCCCGGATGCGCCCGCGCTCAGTGGTGACCACGTACCGGCCACCCTCCTCGCGGTAATTCAGCGCCTTGCTTTGTTCATGAATACGACCACCGGCGCGCTCGATGGCAGCCGCCAGGCCGAGTGCCAGTTTCAACGGGTTCAGGTGTCCGCCTTCAGGATCAAACAGGCCCGCCTGGTAGCGCTCGCTGGCGACCCATTGCGGCAACTGCTCACGGGGAATGAATTGCAATCCATCGTGACCCCATTTGTGGCTCGCCTCGTGTTGCCACTCGGTCAGCAGGCTCACCCGTCGCGGCATCACCGATGTCCAGAGGTGGCCTGGCCGATAATCACAATCGAATTCATGCCGGGCAGGCAGCGCGCGCAATTCCTGCGCGGCCCAGCGCATGCCGTCCCACAGGCGTCGCGCACGCTCATAACCCAGCGCGGCCTCCAGCGGCGGCATATCGCACGACCAACCGAGAATGGCCTGACCGCCATTGCGCCCCGACGCCGCCCAGGCCACTCGACTGGCTTCCAGCAGCGTCACGCGCTTGCCCGCCAGGGCCAGTCGCAATGCTGTGTGCAAACCACTGAAGCCGGCGCCGATGATCAACACGTCGGTGTCGTGCTCGCCCTCCAACGCCGCACGTTCCACCAAGCGATCTGCGCAAGTGTGAGCGTAGTAACTGGCGACGTGGCGGGTGGATTGCTGGAACATGTGGGCCTCATGAAATTTTATTATTTAATTTTCATGAAAAAATACACACGTTATTTCACGAACGCAAGAACCTGTAGGAGCGAGCCTGCTCGCGATGGTGTGTCAGTCAACCCAATGTGGCTGACACTCCATCGCGAGCAGGCTCGCTCCTACAGGGATTCGGGTGATTTCCGCTCAGCGACTCAAGCGATCGGGATCAGCGGATCTGCTGCGGCCCATGCGGTTGCACGATCAGCTGCCGGCGGGTAGATCCACACGGTGTTGATCTGCGTTTTCAGGTTCTTGCCTTCCTGTTTCACCAGTTTGACCTGACGGTCCCAGCCCTCGGTGTACACCGCGCCCCAGGCACCCAGGTCCAGGCAGGTGACGTATTTGGGTTGGCTGTACGGCGTCGGGTCCACGCCCAGGATCTGCGCGGCAACGTTATTGCCGGCGTGACGCCCCAATACGATGGCGTGTTGGCAGGTCATCAAGGCGTAGTTGCCAATGTCGTCGGACGCGGCATAAGCCACATCGCCGGTGGCAAAGATATCGTCCTGACCGATGACTTTCAGGTGGCTGTCCACGTGCAGGCGGCCCAGGTGATCGCGTTCGGCAGGGATCTGCTCGGTCAGCGAACTGGCGCGCACGCCGGTGGTCCAGACCACGGTTTTGGCCTCGATACGCTGGCCGTCGCTCAAAGTGACACCGTTGGCATCGACGGAAAGGACCGAAGCCTTCAAGTGCCATTTCACACCGGTTTCAATACTGGCCTCTTCGATCGACTTGGCGATTTCAGCCCCCATCGACCCGCCAATTCTCTCGCCACGATCGACAATGATCACCTCGACGTCGGCCTGATCGCCCAAAATGGCACGCAGACGTGCGGTCATTTCGGTCGCCGTTTCAATCCCGGTGAAGCCGCCGCCGGCCACCACCACGGTGTTGCGGGCTTTGCTTTCCGGCAGGCTGGCCAGGGATTTCAGATGGTTTTCCAGGCGCACGGCTTCTTCGATTTGGTCGACATCGAACGCATGTTCAGCCACGCCTGCGGTCGCCGGAATCGCCAGGCGGCTGCCGGTGGCCAGAACGAGTTTGTCGTAGCTGCACACCTGTTTCGAACCCGAGGCGTCGACATAACCCACGCGTTTTTGCCCGACGTCGATGGTTTGCGCAGCGCCCTTGATGAACTTCACGCCCACCGCATCGAACAGCTCGCCAATCGGCGCGGCCAGTTGGTGCGCGTTCGGCTCATAGAAGCGCGGACGCACGCGCAGCTCGGCCTGCGGGGCCAGGACGGTGACTTCTACGTCGTTGTGACCATGAATGTCGAACAGGCGTGTGGCGCTCAAAGCCGTCCACATGCCACCGAAACCTGCGCCGATTACCAGAATGTGCTGTTTCATCTTTAACTCCGTGAGAAGGCCGATCAATGAATTCGTAGAGGTCGTGTGCTTGTCAGTGCCGACCGAATAACTACGACTGTATTGATCCTAGTTAATTTACGCAATCGGTTTTTTCTGATGGTTGCCATCGAAAGGTTCGATGGCTCGACCGAGAGAGCCTTTACCCACGCACAAGGGGTAATACCCAGAGAGATGCGCCGACGGGATTCGTTGCCTGCCTAACCTTCAGCTGCTAACATTTGCGACAAGATTAGTCGGAGATCCAAATGTCTCTTTACAGCGCTGGCGTTGAGTACGGCATTCATTGCCTGATTTTCCTGGTGGGCAATTGCGGCGACACCCGTGAGGCGAGCGTGCGTGACCTCGCAGAGCTGCAAGGCGTGCCACTGGACTATCTGGCGAAAATTTTCACCAAACTGGCCAAGGCAAAACTGGTGGTCGCCACTGAAGGCGTGCGCGGCGGGTTCAAGCTGGCCCGGCCCTCCGACGAAATCAGCGTGCTCGATATCGTCAATGCCATCGACGGCCAAAAGCTGATTTTCGATTGCCGGGAAATTCGCGCGCGTTGCGCCCTGTTCGAAGGTTCCGCCCCGGATTGGGCGGTGTCAGGCCATTGCTCGGTCCATGCGGTCATGATGACGGCGCAGAAACGCATGGAAGATGCCCTCGCCCAGCAGACCATCCTGGATCTCGCCAGGAAAGTCGGACGAAAGGCGCCCTCGGAGTTCAGTGCTCAGGTTGATAACTGGATGAGTGATCGCCGGGACAAGAAAAGCGCTGCCCCGGTCGCTGACGAACAGACCATTGCGGTTACCAACATTTGAAATGTGTTTGGCGACTGACGCCATCGCCAGCAAGCCGGCTCCTACAGGAAATTGCGGTGTCCTTGTAGGAGCCGGCTTGCTGGCGATGGCAATCTATCAAACGCCGCAATAACTCGCGGCCAAGTCTTACAAACAGTCACGAACCGACTGACGCAGTGCGCCTGACTTGGCCCATGGCGGCCCTTGATACAGCGAAACCCGGCTGCCCTCTTTCGATTTCACGACATCCAGAATTTCGTCGGCCGTGATGATGCTCGGCGCCTTGATCCGGTAGCCATTGGAAATCGGCGTTTGAGTCGTATTGGAAATCTGTTTCTGCCACGCCGGCAATACGCAGGCGGCATACTCCTTCGGCGCCTTCTCACTGTATTTGCTGAAATTCGGCTCACCCGGCACCAGTGACGCAGGCAAGGAGCACCCCGCCAGTAACGCCACCACGACTCCCGCAATCAACGTCCGCATGACGCCCCCCTATTCAAAAAAAAGGAAATGTAGCGCGTCGTCTTGCAGACATCCATTCAATGAGCCTTTCTCAATGTTTGTCGATGTTCTGGCCGGGATGCGCAGCGGGCCGCTCGTTCAGGAAAGTCATCCATCGTTCATACGCTTCGTGCTGCCATTGAATGACCCGCTCCCATTCCGGGCCGCTGAGTTGATGAGCGGAAATCAGCTTCATCATCTCCGTGGTCGCCGCGTCCAGATCGACCATCAGCTCATGCGCGTGAACCCTGAAGTCATCGGTCGTCGTCATTTGAAATTGCCTCGCCCCGGCGGAAATTCGCCACTTCAATACGACAGCAAATCTTTTCGCTCGCGTGCATCTTCCCGACCAAAGGCAGCATTGGCAGTTCGGACGAACAAAACGCCCTGTCCAGGGAAATGGGACTAAAATTTCGTAGCAGAGGTTTTCTGGAGATCGTCATGTGGCTCAACGAATCTGAAAACGAACTTCGACGTGACCTGCAAAGCGTTGCGTCGGACCTGAGGTGGTCGGCTGTAGAGCTTTTGCGCCTGGCAGACCAGTTAAAGCTGTCTGGCAATGATGTCGATGCGCAGGCGGTGCTGAGGCTGTGCGACCTGTTTCAGGGCGACGAACAGCGATTGGCAGGCTATGCCGAAGAAGTGAAAGCGAAGGCCATCAGTCGCAACAAAGCTCACTGAACAGGAGCGCGGCCATGAACAAGCCTTTATTCGCGCTGGTTGTCGTACTGGCAGCGCTGGCGGGCTGCAGCACTGAATCACGCCTCTATGGCGACCTCCCGTTGGTCGCCAACGTCGAGACCGGAATGAGCAAGGATCAGGTCGAGCAAATCGGCGGCCCGCCTCAAACCATCACCGACCGCACGGCTGTGCCTGGTACTTGCTATGACTACAAGCTGACGAAAGCCGGCCGTCAACAGGCGTACAACGTCAGTTTCGATGACCGGGGCAAGGTCGACCACACCAGCTTCATCACCTGTGCGGAATGGAGCCGCCTGCAAACAAAAGCCAGGGAGTCTTCCCATAGCGCTGGCGGGGGCGGCGGCGGTTACTGAGACGAAATGAAAAGCCCCGGAAAAAACCGGGGCTAGAAGCGTTTTACTTAACCGTCGTCTGGTTGCTTGCCGGCCTTTTGGCCCGGGATTTGTAACCGGGAAGTGCCGCGGCAAAGGCCAGTGCCTCTTCCCGGCTGGCAAAAGCGCCCAGTTGGTCACCTTGGGTGCACACCCGCCATGGGCCATTGCTCACGCTAAGTACGTCATAACCGTTCATGTGCATCTTATTCAGCATCGGAACGCTCATAAGTCACCTCCATTTTCGGTACTGATGTCCAGGATTGACCTGCCTACCTTACACCCGCCCTTTGCCGAGGTGCCGACCAGACGTCGCGACAGGATTCCGCCATTCGGTTGCACTTTCAGCCCCTGTGAGACCTCTAACCAGCCAAGAGGCCCGTGCAGCCTTGGGCGGCCTGAATATTGCATTTTTATTACTGTTTTATGACAACAGGCATTCAGGTAACACATGAAAGTACGCGCAACCGTCATTTGTGAGCAGGACCGGCACGTTCTCCTGGTGCGCAAGCCAAGGTGTCGCTGGACGTTGCCCGGCGGAAAGGTCGAGCCCGGAGAAACCGCGGCAGGCGCCGCCATGCGTGAGCTTCAGGAGGAGACCGGGCTTGGGGTCGACGACATGCTGTACCTGATGCAACTGGAAACGGGCGGCACCCGACACCACGTTTACGAGGCGTCGGTGCTCAACTCGTCTGAGGCCCGGCCGCAAAACGAAATTTTCGACTGCCTGTGGTATCCGCTGGACGCCGTGCAGAACCTGAACACCAGCGACGCCACGCTGCGAATCGTCAGAGCGTTTCAGCGTCGCCTGTAAGGTGGGTCAGGCCTTGGCCACTGCCGTTGCCGCCTTGTCGATAAACGCCGCCACTTCGACCGGCATCGAGGCAAGGGACGCGTGACTGGCGTGCAACGTCAGGACCTCTTTGGCGTTCAACCGCCCCGCCATCCACTGCTGGTTTTGCGGCGCGATCATCCGGTCGTCGGTCGACACCTGATACCACGACGGTTTGTTCTTCCACGCCACCGTAGTGATCGCATCGCCAAACGTGCCGGCCAAGGGGGCTTTTTGGGTGATGCCCATGACCAATCCTTCGGCTGCGGGCAAGTCCTGACAGAAGCTTTCGTGGTAAAGCTCCGGTTTGACCCACAAATAACCATCACTGTCGGGGGCCAGGTTCGCTGCGGCAGCGGGTGGATGCCGTTGAGTGATGGCGCCGGGACTTTCACCCGCGTCCGGCGCGAACGCGGCGATGTACACCAGACCCACGACATTCGCTTGATCGCCGGCCTCAGTGATGACCGCACCGCCATAGGAATGCCCCACCAACAGCACCGGCCCCGCCACTTGCGCGACCATTTTGCGCGTGCGTTCGGCATCATCGGCCAGCGACGTGAGCGGCATCTCGACCGCGCGGATGCGGGTGTAGCCCTTTTTCAGCAGTTCGGCGATAACCTTGTTCCAGTGGGCGGCACCGCCCCAAAAACCATGGACCAGCACGATCGTGGTTTTTTCACTCATCACGTTGACTCCGTTTGATGGGGTTGTTGGCGAACGCTGTCAGCCCTGGTCGCCACCACCCACCGGCATGATCATGCCGGTGATATAGGACGCTTCGTCGCTGGCCAGAAACAGAATAGCGCCTGCCTGCTCATCCAGCGTGCCATAGCGCTTCATCAAACTGCTGTCGAGCGTCTGGTCGACGATCTGCTGGTACCACACTTTTTCTTCGGCGCTCTGTTCGGCGCTGTTACGCGGAATCACCCGCGGCGGCGCTTCGGTGCCTCCGGGTGCCGTGGCATTGACCCGCACGCCACGACCGGCGGTTTCGAACGCCAGGCACGCGGTCAGCGCATTCACCCCGCCCTTCGCCGCACCGTACGGCACACGGTTGATGCTGCGCGTGGCGATGGACGAGACGTTGACGATGGCGCCGCTGCCCTGCTCCAGCATGAACGGCAGCGCCGCATGACAGCACCATAACGTCGGGAACAGCGAACGGCGGACTTCGGCCTCGATCTGCTCGGCTTCGTAGTGTTCGAACGGCTTGGCCCAGATCGTCCCGCCGACATTGTTGATGAGGATGTCGAGACGACCGAAGCGTTCGACGGCGGTTTGCATCACACGGTTGCATTCGCCGTATTGCTCTAGATCGGCGGTCAGCGCGAGCACCTGGCTGTCCTTCCCCAATTGCTGCTGCACTTCAAACACCAGCTCGGAGCGGTCAACCAGAATCAACCGCGCCCCTTCCGCCGCCATGCGCTCGGCAACACGCCGGCCGATACCTTGGGCGGCACCGGTGATCAACGCGACTTTTTCGTGAAATCTGTTCATACCTGCCTCGAATCTAAAATCGCTCTAGACCTGTAGGAGCTGGCTTGCCAGCGATGGACGCACAGGCACCGCATTAGTCCTGTAAAAACGCGTTATCGTTAACGTCCATCGCTGGCAAGCCAGCTCCTACAGGGGGACGTGGTCACACAGCTTTATGCCGCGCTGGCAGCGAATTTTTCGTAGTAGAAATTCACCGGCGCAATGCCTTGCTCGCGAATGTACTGGCTGACCGCCTCGACCATCGGCGGCGGGCCGCACAGGTAGACATCGACGTCGCCCTCGTTCAAGTGTTTGGGCTCGATGTGCTGGGTCACGTAGCCCTTGAGCGGGTGCTGGCTGTCGGGGCTGGCCACGCAGGCGCTAAAGCTGAAATTCGGGATTCGCGCGGCGAAGGCTTCCAGCCGATCCATTTCCACCAGGTCGAAATCGTTGGTCACGCCGTAGATCAGATGCAGCGGATGTTCACTGCCCTGCTCGGCGATTTTTTCCAGCATCGCGGTGAATGGCGCAAGCCCCGTACCACCGGCCAGCAGCAACAACGGCCGACGGATGTCGCGCAGATAAAAACTGCCCAGCGGCCCGGCCAGGCTCATGTTGTCGCCGGCCTTGGCCATGCCGGTGAGGAAGCTGCTCATCAAACCGCCAGGTACATTGCGAATCAGGAAACTGACCTCGCCGTCGCGCTGCAACGAGCTGAACGAATAGGCGCGGGTCTGCTCGCTGCCGGGAACCCCGAGGTTCACGTACTGCCCCGGCAGGAACGCCAGTTTGCTCAGCGCATCGCCCTTGATCGACAGTGCGATGGTGCTGTCGGACAACTGGCGCACGGCGCTGATGGTCGCTTCAAAACTGGCCTGCTGGGTGCGGCAGACTTCCGAGGAGGCCGGCACCCGAACCACGCAATCGCTCTGGGCGCGCATCTGGCAGGTCAGGACAAAACCCTGTTCGGCTTCCTCCGCCGTGAGCGCGTCTTCGATGTATTCCTCGCCCAGGTCGTAACTGCCGGCCTCGGCGAAACACTTGCACGTACCGCAAGCGCCGTCGCGGCAATCCAGCGGAATGTTGATGCCTTGGCGGTACGCGGCGTCGGCCACGGTTTCACCGGCGTTGGCGTCGATGAAACGGGTGACGCCGTCTTCAAAATTAAATGCGATGGAATGAGTCATGACGGCCGCCTCACAGGTGGTAAACATCGATGACCTGGCGAACGTAGTCGTTCTTCAGGATCACTTTCTTGGCCTTGATCAGCGGGTTTTCGCCGCGCATATCGAGGGTGTAGAAACTGCTGCCGAAATAGCTGTCGACGGTCTTGTAGCGAAAGCTCAAGGTGTGCCAGTTGAAGCGCACCTTGCACAGGCCGTCCGCCTGTTCCAGAAGCTCGATGTTGCTGATGTTGTGCGAGGTGCGGGTGTCCGGCACCGTGGCGCTGGAACGCTCGGTCTTGATGCGGAAGATGCGGTCTTCCAGACCCGTGCGGTTGCCGTACCAGATCAGCGAGATTTCCCGCTGCGGGTCTTCAGTCAGTTCGTCGTTGTCGTCCCAGGACGGCATCCAGAACGTCGCATCCGTGGCGTACAACTCCAGCCATTCGTCCCATTGCCGGTCATCGAGGTAACGCGCTTCGCGATAGAGGAAGTCGCGCACGGTTTCATAGGTGATGGTCATTACACGGTCTCCACGGCAATCAGCTTCGATTGCTCGGCAGCCAGGGCCTTGAGCATGGTTTGCTGCCAATACTTGTGCTGCAACACGAACAGGCCTTCGTCCTCGGTGCGCACACCGCTGAGCAACGGATGCAGGTCAATTTCCTTCGCTGCCTCATCGGCGCCTTCGACCCAGTGCTCGGCGCCACGGGACATGTCGTTCCAGGCGGTCACGCTGCCCTGGTAACCGGTCTGGCAGGAGCGAAACTCTTCCAGATCGTCCGGGGTGGCCATGCCGCTGACGTTGAAGAAATCCTCGTACTGACGAATCCGGCTCGAACGGGCGTGATCGCTTTCGCCTTTGGGGGCGATGCAGTAAATGGTGATTTCCGTGCGGTTGACCGAAATCGGCCGGGCGATGCGGATCTGCGAGCTGAACTGGTCCATCAGGTACACGTTCGGGTACAGGCACAGGTTGCGCGAGTTTTCGATCATCCAGTCGGCGCGGGCCTTGCCGAAGTCCTTGGCCAGCTCATCGCGACGTTCGTACAGCGGACGATCCTCAGGGTTGGCCCAACGGGTCCAGAGCAGCATGTGGCCTTTTTCGAACGAGTAGAAACCACCGCCCTGCTTGGCCCAGCTGCCGGCGCTCATGGTCGGGTTGGTGTCGCCGGCCTCGCGCTGTTTGCGCTGGTTCTGGGTGGCGGCGTAGTTCCAGTGCACCGAGCTGACGTGGTAACCGTCGGCGCCGTTTTCGGCGGTGAGTTTCCAGTTGCCTTCGTAGATGTAGCTGGACGAACCGCGCAGCACTTCCAGGCCGTCGGCGGACTGGTCGACGATCATGTCGATGATCTTCGCCGACTCGCCCAAATGCTCAACCAGCGGCACCACGTCAGCCTTGAGGCTGCCGAACAGGAAGCCGCGATAGGATTCGAAGCGGGCGACTTTGGTCAGGTCGTGGGAGCCTTCGCAGTTGAAGCTCGCCGGGTAGCCCGCCGCTGCCGGGTCTTTGACCTTCAGCAGTTTGCCGGAGTTGTTGAAGGTCCAGCCGTGGAACGGGCAGGTGTACGAGCTTTTGTTGCCGGACTTGTGTCGGCAAAGCATCGCGCCACGGTGACTGCAGGCGTTGATAAAGGCGTTCAGCTCACCGTCCTTGTTGCGCGCGATGAAGATCGACTGGCGCCCCATGGTGGTGGTGTAGAAATCGTTTTTGTTGGGGATCTGGCTTTCGTGCGCCAGGTACAGCCAGTTGCCTTCGAAGATGTGTTCCATCTCAAGGTCGAACAGCCGCGGGTCAGTGAACATCTCGCGCTTGCAGCGGTAGATGCCTTGTTCTGGATCGTCCTCGAGCAAGGATTGAAGATATTCGGGTCGCAGGGTCATGGCCGCCGCCTCCATTGTTATTGTTCAGGCAAGGCTCATGCTAGGACGGGGCAATAGGGTGGACTATCCGCTGGGTGCAGACCTTTATCCGTTTAGTGCAAAGACCGATGTAGGAGCCGGCTTGCCGGCGATCGACGCAACGCGGTGTGCCAGACACACCACCATTCTGTAGGAGCCGGCTTGCTGGCGATTCAGGCGATGCGGCGTGTCAGATAGACCGCGTCGCTTGAATCGCCAGCAAGCCGGCTCCTACAGTTCGTGGTGTACCTGCGATCAGTCGCGGCGTTTGAGGGTGTCCGACGGTAACTCGCCGAACTGCTTGCGATAGTTATCCGAAAACCGCCCCAAATGCAGAAACCCATAATCCATCGCCACTTCCGTAACGTTACGCACATTACAGGTCGGATCGCTCAGGCAAGCATTGATACGCTCCAGACGTTTCTGCCGGATGTAGTTTTTCGGCGTGGTGCCGGCGTTGCGTTCGAACAAGCCATACAGTGAACGCAGGCTCATCCGTGCCTGGCGCGCCAGTTCTTCACTGTCGATGTCCTGCTTGAGGTGGCGTGCGATGTAGTCGGCAATCACCTCGAACGTGGCCGTCTGTGAGCCGAGGTTGATGCGGCTGACGTTGGTCTGCATCAGGCTGAGCATCTTGCTGACGATGATCTGTGCGTAATGCTCCTGCACCTTGGGAATCTGCTCGGTGGCCTCGGCCTCCTGGCAAATCATCGCCAGCAGTCCGACAAACCCTTCCAGTTCATTGAGTTGGTAACGGTTCTCCAGAAACCGCACGCCCTGCCCCGGATAACGCCAGCGCTGCTCGTCGCACACGGACTCAAGCAACGTCGTGGGAACTTTGAGGATGAATTTTTCGCAATCGTCAGAGTACGTCAGGTCCACCGGATCGTCGGGATTGATCAGCAGCAACTCGCCAGGCGCGAAGTAATGTTCCTGACCGTGCCCGCGCCACAGGCAGTTGCCACGCAGCAACACTTGCAGGTGGTAGATGCTTTCCAGTGCGCCCGAGGTGACCCGCACGCTGCCGCCATAGCTGATGCGGCACAGGTCGAGGCTGGCAAACTTGCGATGATTGAGACTGGCCAGGGGTTGCCCGGCGCGCGGCATCAGGATGCAATGATTACCGACATGCTGATTGACGTAGCCCGACACCGCGTACGGGTCGGCATGGTCGAATACGGAGCTGCGCTGACTCAACAGTTGCGCTTGCATCATCGGGTCACTCTCGTTGTTTTTATGGGGTGCGTCGGGTCATTCTAAGGCAGTGCTTGCAGCAGTGTGTCAGTTGATCGACATGTGGAATGTCCGGGCCCCTTCGCGAGCAAGCCCGCTCCCACATTCGATCGCGATTCTTCAGGTGAAAAGCAACCAACTGTGGGAGCGGGCTTGCTCGCGAAGGGGCCATCAGCTTCAACATCAATGTTGACTGACACTCCGCTTTCGCGAGCAGGCTCGCTCCCACAATGGTCCCACCGTTATAGAGATCAGTCCTCCAGCGCGCGAACCCGCTCGTGACGCTGCTGCTCTTGCGGCTGGGCGGACGACTGCAAGGTGAAATCGAATTCGATCTCGGCAAAACGACCGCTGACGCCATGCGCCGCTGCGCGTTGTTGATCATCGCTGAAGGTGATTTTCGCGATCAGCTCGTCACGGGTGGCGTAGGCGAAATCGTCGTGCAGGTATTGATCGCCGTCGAGGTTGATCTGTGTGGTCAGGTGACGATGATCCGGCGCCGAGATGAAGAAATGCACGTGCGCCGGACGCTGGCCGTGACGACCCAGTTGATCGAGCAGTTGCTGGGTCGGACCGTCCGGCGGGCAGCCGTAACCCGACGGCACGATGCTGCGGAAGCGGTAGCGACCTTCGGCGTCGGTGACGATGCGGCGACGCAGGTTGAATTCGGATTGCGTGGTATCGAAGTACGAATAAGTGCCGCCGGTATTGGCGTGCCAGACATCCACAATCGCACCGGCCAACGGTTCGCCGGCGGTGTTGAACACACGGCCCTGCATGAACAGCGTCACACCCGGATCGACGCCATCATCCAGACGCGCTTCACCTTGGGACAATGGCGCACCGGCCACGTACAGCGGGCCTTCGATCGTGCGCGGCGTGCCGCCAGCCTTGCCGGCCTGTTCGTCTTCGGCGTCCATCAGCAGGTCGAGGTAGTGTTCCAGGCCCAACCCGGCCACCACTAGTCCAGCCTCCTGGCGCGCACCCAGCACGTTGAGGTAGTTGACGGCTTTCCAGAACTCTTCCGGGGTCACGGCGAGGTCTTCGATGATGTTCACCGAGTCACGCAGGATGCGGTAGATCAGGGCTTTGGTGCGTGGATTGCCGGCATCGTTGTGCAGGCCGCTGGCCTCTTCGAGAAACTTCTGGGCTTTGGCAGTGTGGGAAATTTTTACGTTCATTTTATCGGTTCCTCATCTTGTAATTATTAGCGTGGCGAACTGAACAGGCCAGGTTCAGCGGTCATCCTCGCGGATGGAAGAAGGATGCCGGCACATCGCGGTGACTTCGATCGCCATGTACGGGTACAGCGGCAATTGCATGAGCAAGTCGTGCAGCTCTTGAACGCTGTCGACATCGAACACGCTGTAATTGGCATAGAGCCCGGCAATGCGCCACAAGTGACGCCACTTGCCTTGATCCTGCAGCCGCTGGGCCAGGGCTTTTTCGTCAGCCTTGAGCTGCGCGGCGCGTTCGGGGTTCATGTCGACCGGCAAATTCACGGTCATCTTTACGTGGAACAGCATAATGCTCTCCTCAGGCTTGATGAATGGCAGTGGATGTCTTGTCTCGACGGAAAAACGCCAGGCGCTCTTCATCGAGGTTCAGGCCCAATCCCGGGGTTTTCGGCACGTGCAGCTCGAAATCGCGATAGACCAGCGGCTCGCTGAGAATGTCTTCGGTCAACAGCAGCGGGCCGAACAGCTCGGTGTCCCACGCCAGCTTGTTCAGCGTGACGAAGGCATGGGCCGACGCCATGGTGCCCAGACCACCCTCAAGCATGGTGCCGCCGTACAGGCCGATGCCCGCCGCTTCGGCAATCGCGGCGGTTCGCAGCACGGCGCGTGGGCCACCGTTCTTGGCAATCTTCAGGGCGAACACCGAAGCCGCGCCTTCACGGGCCAGGTTGAACGCATCTTCCACGCACTCGATGGATTCATCGGCCATGATTGGCGCCGGGCTGATGGCGTTCAGGCGCGCCATGCCCGAGCGGTTATTGCGCGAGATCGGCTGCTCGATCAGGTCGATGCCGTTGCTGCCGAGAATCCGGCAGGCGCGCAACGCGACGGCTTCATCCCAGGCCTGATTGACATCGACCCGCACGCTGGCGCGATCGCCAAGGGCTTTCTTGATCGCGATGACGTGGGCCAGATCGCGATTGACTTCGCCGGCACCGATTTTCAGTTTGAAGATGCGATGGCGGCGCAGGTCGAGCATTTTTTCCGCTTCGGCGATGTCCTTGTCGGTATCGCCGCTGGCCAGGGTCCAGGCCACTGGCAGCGCATCCCGAACGCGGCCGCCCAGCAGTTCGCTGACCGGCAGGCCAAGGCGCTTGCCCTGGGCATCAAGCAACGCGGTTTCGATACCTGACTTGGCGAAGGTGTTGCCACGGATGCTGCGCTCCAGGCGCAACATCGCAGCGTTGACGTTGGCGCTGTCCTGACCCAGCAGCAGCGGCGCGAAGTGCCGGTCGATGTTGGTCTTGATGCTGTCCGGGCTTTCATTGCCATACGCCAGGCCACCGATGGTGGTGGATTCGCCAATGCCTTCAATGCCATCGGCGCAGCGCACGCGAATGATCACCAGCGTCTGGTTCTGCATGGTGTGCATCGCCAGCTTGTGCGGGCGGATGGTCGGCAGATCGACGATGATCGTCTCGATCGATTCAATGGCAGTTGCAAGCATGTCGATACCCGTCAGGTTCTTAAAGTTCTGGAACCGATTCTGGTACGGCTTTTTTCGGGAAGCCAATATAGAATTGGTCTGACTTGATACCTTTAAGGTATGCAAACTGCTTTACGGAGGCCTCATGGAACTGCGTCACCTGCGGTATTTTCAGGTGTTGGCTCAAACCCTCAACTTCACCCGCGCCGCCGAACTGCTGCACATTGCCCAGCCGCCGCTGAGCCGACAGATTCAGCAACTGGAGGATGAACTTGGGGTGCTTTTGCTGGATCGCGGACGGCCGCTGAAGCTGACCGACGCCGGGCGGTTTTTCCATGAACACAGCACTGCCCTGCTGGAGCAACTGGGCAAGGTCTGCGACAACACGCGACGCATCGGCCTGGGGGAAAAAACCTGGCTGGGGATTGGTTTTGCGCCGTCGACACTCTATGGCGTGCTGCCGGAACTGATCCGCCGTTTGCGCAGCGGCGAGCCTCTGGAGCTGGAACTGGGGCTCTCGGAAATGACCACGCTGCAACAGGTGCAGGCGCTCAAGGCCGGTCGGATCGATATCGGTTTCGGCCGCATCCGCATCGACGACCCGGCCATCATCCAGACGGTGTTGACCGAAGATCGGCTGGTCGCCGCCCTGCCCGCCGGTCACCCGCTACTGGCCGGGCCGATCAGCCTGCGCGAACTGGCAAAGGAACCTTTCGTGCTGTACCCCGGCAACCCGCGCCCCAGCTACGCCGACCATGTGATCGGGTTGTTCGAGTCCTATGGCGTCAGCATTCACGTGGCGCAGTGGACCAACGAACTGCAAACCGCCATCGGCTTGGTGGGCGCAGGAATCGGCGTAACCCTGGTGCCTGCGTCGGTGCAATTACTGCACCGCGACGACATCGGCTTCACGCCGCTGCTGGAAGACAACGCGACCTCGCCGATCATCCTCAGCCGACGCGTGGGCGACGTGTCGCCAGGGTTGAATCATTGCTTGCGGATGATTGATGAATTATCGCCGCAACAGCTGAACGCTTTGTAGGAGCCCGGCTTGCTGGCGATGGCGTCCGTGAAATCGCCATCGCCGGCAA
>NZ_AKJI01000051.1:0-28519 GCF_000282415.1 Pseudomonas sp. GM60 | reverse complement strand
GGGCCCACGGAGCAGGACCGGAGCGAGGGCATGGCGAGCATTAGCGAGCCACCGAACGAAAGGGGCAAAAGCGCTTTGGTTACTTTCCGCCGGGCCGCGCAGGCTTTTCGAAAGTGACTCGCCGTAAGGGCGAAACCAATAGCCGCCGTTACCGAAGCAACGGATATGTACGCATACCCAAAGGCCTACTTACTCAACGCATGCTCAGCCCGCACCGAATTCATAAACGCCTGCATCGCCGAAGACTGAATACGATGACGCCGGGTAATCAACCCATACGGCGGCAACCGCGCTTCAAACTTGATCGGCAACACCGCCAGCAAATCACGCCCCGGATAATCCTCGACCACCGACACCGGCGTCACGCCGAGCATGTCGGTCTGCTGGATCAACGACAGCAAGGTCATGATCGACGTGGTTTCAACAATACTGCTGGGAATGTCGACCCGCGCATTGTGAAACACCTGATTGATGATCGCGCGCATCGGGCTCGGTTGCTGCTGCAACACCCACGTCATGTTCTGCAATTCCGCCCAGCTCAGGTTTTTCTCCCGCGCCAATGGATTCTGCGCACCGGCAATCACGCACAGCTCCTCTTCACCCAAGCTATCGAACAGCAATTCTTCAGCCCGCGCACCCGCCGGAATCCGCCCCAACACAATGTCGAGCTGATCCTGCAACAGTGCCTGCACCAGTACATCACTGGTGTCGACCTGAATGCTCATCGACAACCGTGGATGGCTTTTCTTCAAGGTGGCGATGGTGCGGGTCAACAACCCCGAGGCCAACGCCGGAATCGCCCCGACGGCGACTCGCCCGAGGTTGCCGGATTCAAGCGCAACCAGTTCTTCACGCATGCCGCTGAGTTCGGCAAACACCATGCGCGCGTAGTAGATGACGGTCTCCCCGAACGGGGTAGAGCGCATGCCCCGAGGCAGACGTTCGAAGAGTTCGACGCCGAGCAAGTCCTCGGCCTCGTGCAACATCTTGGTCGCCGCCGGTTGGGTCATGCCGATGTGGTCGGCGGCGCGGCGCAGCGAGCCGAGCTCCTGCAACGCCAGCATCAGCCGCAATTGGCGCAGACGCAGTCGACTGTGGATCACATTGGCATCAGGAATTCGGGTCATGGGCCGCGCTCGCGAAAAAGACTGCGGCAAGCCTGACAACAAATGTCAGGCGTTGCCAGCATTGCCGTGTCACAGCACCGATTTGGTCTTGGCGACGTGAGGTTTGCGCAGGCCCATCAGGCTGCTCAACCCTTTGGAAATCAGCGGCCAGAACAGCATCAGCAGCGCCGCCGTGGTCAGGCAACCCACCAACGGGTTGGACCAGAAAATCCCCAAGTGGCCGTCAGAAAACAGCATCGATTGACGGAACGCATCCTCAGCCTTGTCCCCTAGAACAGCCGCCAACACCAGCGGCGCAATCGGGTAACCGAGTTTCTTGAACAAGTAACCCAGCGCGCCGAAGCCCAGCATCAGCACCACGTCGAAGAACGAGTTGTGCACCGAGTAAGCACCGATGGCGCAGACCATGATGATGATCGGCGCAATGATCGAGAACGGAATGCGCAGGATCGAAGCGAACAGCGGCACGGTAGCCAGCACCACGATCAGGCTCACCACGTTGCCCAAGTACATGCTCGCAATCAGGCCCCAGACAAAATCGTGCTGCTCGACGAACAACGTCGGGCCAGGGTGCAAGCCCCAGATCATCAAGCCACCGAGCATCACCGCTGCCGTAGCGGAACCGGGAATGCCCAAGGTCAGCATCGGTAGCAGGGCGCTGGTGCCGGCGGCGTGGTCAGCGGTTTCTGGGGCGATCACGCCTTCGAGTTCACCCTTGCCGAAGTTCTCGCGATTCTTCGAGAAGCGCCGCGCCAGGCTGTAGCTCATGAACGAGGCAGCCGTTGGGCCGCCGGGCGTGATGCCCATCCAGCAACCGACCAGCGTGCTGCGCACAATCGTCCACCAGTAACGCGGCAACTTGGCCCAGGTACGCAGAATTACCATTGGCGTAATGCGCGCATGTTCGCCGCGAAACACCAGGCCTTCCTCCACCGTGCAAAGGATTTCACCGATGCCGAACAGTCCGATTACCGCCACTTCGAAGCTGATGCCCGTCATCAGGATTGGCTGGTCGAAAGTCAGGCGCAGGTTGCCCGATACGGTGTCCATGCCGACCGCCGCCATGGCGAAACCGATCATCATCGCCACCACGGTTTTCAGCGGCGGGTTCTTGCTCATGCCGATGAAGGTGCAGAACGCCAACAGGTACACCGCAAAGAACTCCGGCGAACTGAACGACATGGCGAATGCGGCGATCTTGGTCGACAGGAAGGTCAGCAACAACACCCCGGCCAATGCGCCGATCAGTGCCGAACTGAAGGCGGCGGTGAGGGCTTCGGCGGCGCGACCTTCGCGGGCCATCGGGTAGCCGTCGAAGGTCGTCGCCACCGATGAGGGCTCACCGGGGATGTTGAACAGGATCGAGGTGATCGAGCCGCCAAACAGCGCGCCCCAATACATGCACGACAGCAGAATGATCGCCGACACCGGCGACATGGTGAACGTCAGCGGCAGCAACAACGCCACGCCGTTGGGGGCACCGAGGCCGGGCAGTACGCCGACCAGAATGCCCAGCAGCACGCCGATCACCATCAGGCCGATGTGGCCCGGGGTCAGGATCAGGTTCATGCCTTGCAGCAGGGAATCGAACTCGCTCATTTGAAATTTCTCCCGGCCAGGGCAATCCAGTCGCCCATCGGGCCGGCATCCAGCGGGACCTTGAACCACAGCGCGAAAATCAGGTAGCTGGCCAGCACCGCGCCGAGGGACACGCTGCCGATCATCAGTTTGCCGTAAGGCTTGGCGCGGACCTTGTCACGCCACATGAACCAGGCGATGAAGCAGGCCGACGCCACGTAGATGCCGGTGAACGGCATGGCGCCAACGAACAGCGCAATCGGGATGAACACCGACAGCACTTGCTTGAACGCACTGCGGCTGACGAATGCAATGCTCAGGGCGTGCCAGCGCACCAGGGTCAACACGCCGTTGGCCACGCTGGCGGCGCTGAGCATCAGGCCGATGTAGAAGGGGAAGTAACCCGGCTCGGGGCCGGAATCGCCCCAGCCGATACCTTGTTCGACACTGCCGAACATCACCACCACGCCGATCAGCGCGGTGAAGACGGTCAGGCCGAGTTCGACCCAGCGGGTACCGACCAGCGCCGGTGAATCCGAAGAATGGGACATGAAGACACCTCCAGAGGTGACGGCCGTGCGCAGGCGGACGGCCGTCGGCAACTCAGTTTTTCAGCCAGCCGGCTTCTTTGAACACCGGGGTGACGCGGGCGGTGTCTTTCTCAATGTAGGCGGTCAGCGGCTCGCCTTCGAGGAAGGTGGGCACCAGTGCGTTCTGTTTGACGTAGGCCTTGAACTCCGGGGTTTCGGTGACTTTGCGCATCAGCTCGACATAGAACGCCCGTTGCTCGACGGTGACTTCGCCGGGCATGAACACGGTGCGCGGGAAGCGGTACTGATCGATGCCCAGGCCCTGCTCGTGACAGGTCGGCACGTCGGCCCAGGATTTGTCGCCGGCGACTTTCTCGGTGTAGCTCATGCGCTCTTTACTGAACACGCACAGCGGCTCGACCTGATCACCGCGCCATTGGCTGATGCTTTCGCTGGGGTTGTTGACGTTGGCGGCGATGTGTTTGCCGGCCAGTTGGGTCGCGGCTTCGCTGCCGCTCTTGAACGGGATGTACACCAGTTTGCTGTTAGTGGTCTGGTTCAACAGCAAGGTGAGGGTCTGGTCCACGTCCTTGGACTGGCTGCCGCCCATGCGCAGGTTCGACGGGTCAGCCTTGACCGCTTCGTAGAAGCCCTTGGCGTCCTTCCACGGTGCGTCTTTGTAGCTCCAGAGAATGAAATCGTCCTCGGCCACGGCGGCGATGGGGGTCAGTTCCTGCCATTGGTAGCCGAGCTTGGACACCAGCGGCAACAAGTAGATGTTGTTGGTGCCGATCACCAGTTTTTCCGGATCGCCCTTGTTCATTTTCAAGTCGAGGAAAGCTTCGGCGCCATTGCCGCCGCCCTTGTTGAGGACGATGGTATTCACGTCGAGCAGCTTGTGGGTGGTGATGATCGACTGGATCAAACGGCCGAGCTGGTCGGTGCCGCCACCGGGACCGCCAGCGACGACGATTTCGACGTTCTTGTCTGGTTGCCAGGCGGCGTGGGCCAGGGCGGGAAGGGCGCCGGCGGCGACCAGCGTGCAGCCAAGAAACAGACGGGATGTGCGACGGACGAATGCATTTCGCATGGAAGGGCCTCGTTTTTGTAGTTGTTATGAGTGACTTGTCTGAGCGGTAAAGCTGCAAGCCTGGCCCGAGTGTGGGAAGCCGCAGGCGTCGCGTCTAGTCAAAACAATACATACACCGATAGCCTGGGGTTATAGCTCGGCACGGGAAAAATCGTGATGATCGCCGCAGGCCTTGTGCCAGAGCAGTTTGAGTGGAAAGTGTGTGCAGGCCTTATCCATTGAAAGCCCCCTGAAAGCAGGGCATGACATAACCCGAGGCTATCGCCTTATTTCAAGTTTTGATTAGACGGTTATCAGTGAGCCTTCGATAGTGCTCACCAATGCCGTGAAAACACGGCAAAACGCGAACCCTGTAGGAGCCGGCTTGCCGGCGATTGCGGTGTATCAGTCAACATTGATAGCGCCTGACATTCCGCAATCGCCAGCAAGCCGGCTCCTACAAGGTCGGTGTTTGCAACTTCACAAAAATAATAAATTCGAGGTACGCACCATGGCTCGTTCCAGTGCTTCCCTGCAATTGCCCGCAGCAGCAGCCACACCGCTGACCGGCACCACCAAGGCCAGCAATGTGCGCTGGCGGATCTTCGCGATCATCTTCGCGTTGACCATGGTCAACCTCATCGACCGGGTGTCGCTGTCCATTGCGATGCCGACCATCGCCCATGAGTTTTCCCTGTCGCCAAGCATGCAAGGCCTGATCCTCAGCAGCTTCTTCTGGGCCTATGCGCTGTTGCAGATTCCCGGCGGCTGGATGATCGACCGCTTCGGCCCGCACCGGGTCATCAGTTGGTCCACCGGGTTGTGGGGGACGTTTCAAGTGTTGGCGGCATTTGCCACGGGCGGCTTGTCATTGTTGTTCGCCCGCGTTGCACTCGGTGCTGCCGAGGCTCCCTTGTTCCCGTCGGGCGGCAAGCTGATTTCGTTGTGGCTGGCGCCAAGCGAGCGCAGTCGCGGCGCGGTGCTGATGGACAGCGGCAGCCCGTTGGGCGTGGCGTTGGGCGGGCTAATCATTGCTTATCTGATCGCGTCGCTGGACTCATGGCGCCTGGCGTTCGTGATCGCCGGTATCGCGACGCTGGTACTGGCGTGGCTGGCGCGGCGATACCTGCGCGATGACCCGGCCAGCCACCCGCAAGTGAATGCCGAAGAGCTCGAGAAGATCAACGCCGGGCGCGCCACGCCGGCAGCCGAAGCGGCGCGAGTGCCGGTCAAAGGCCTGGGTATTGCGGCGCGTTCCCTGAGCGGTTTGCTGATCGGCCGCGCCAGTTGGGCGATGGTGTATTTCGGCTTGCTGACCTGGGGCCCGAGTTATCTGGCGCAAGCTCGCGGCTTCGATATCAAGGGCATTGGCGCGGCGACCTTCGTGATTTTTGTCTGCGGTGCGCTTGGCTCGTTGACCGGTGGTTTCCTCTGCGACGGGCTGATCCGCAAAGGCGTCAGCCGCGGTGTGGCGGTCAAGAGCCTGCTGGCGTTTTCCGGCCTGGTGGCCCTCGGCGCGTTCCTGTTGTTGCCGACCCTGACTAACCCTTTTGCCGCCGTGGCGTTGTTGGCCATGACTGCGTTTTTCCTGATGTGGGGCAGCCTCTACTGGAGCTTCCCGGCATTGCTGGCGGCGCCGGCGCGGGTCGGTCTGATCGGTGGCGTGATGAACATGGCCGGCAGCACGGGCGGGATTGCGGTGCCGATCCTGGTCGGCGTGATCCTGCAAATGGCCGGTGGATTCGCGCCGGTGCTGGGGTTCTTTGCGGCGTGTTCGGCGGTCTTCGTTTTCGCCACGCTGTTCATCAGCCTCGACGAGGTGCGCCATGACTGAGTTGTATACGGGGCCGATCATCGACGCCCATCACCACTTCTGGGACCCGACGATCAATCACCATCCGTGGCTCGCGCCTGAAGCCAGGATCCCGTTTCGCTACGGCGACTACAGCGCGATCAAGCGGCGCTATTTTCCCGACGATTACTTCGCCGATGCCGGTCCGCATAACGTCGTGCAAACGGTGTACATCGAGACCGAATGGGACCCGCAAGACCCGATTGGCGAAACCCGATTCATTGAGGGTTTGGCGGCGCGTTACGGCGTACCGAATGCGATCGTCGCGCAGGCCTGGCTCGATCATCCGGATGCCATCGCGGTGCTCACCGAGCAGGCGAGTTTCAAGTGTGTACGCAGCGTGCGCCACAAACCCGGTGGCCCGACTTCGACGGCGCAGGTGGGCCATCTGCGCAGCCTGATGAGTGATGAACACTGGCGCCGCAGTTACGCCGCGCTGCAAGGGCTGGGGCTGCATTTCGATTTGCAGACACCCTGGTGGAACCTCTACGAAGCCGAACGGCTGGCCCGGGACTTTCCCGGCACCACGCTGATTCTCAACCACGCCGGGTTGCCCAATGACCGCAGCGCCGAAGGCCTGGCGGGATGGCGTCTGGCGATGGCACGACTGGCCGAATGGCCGAACGTGCAGGTGAAGGTTTCCGGCCTGGGCCTGAAAGGGCAGGCGTGGCGCGCCAAAGACAATGCATGGATCGTGCGCGAAGTGATCGCCATGTTCGGCACCGAGCGAGTGATGTTCGCCAGCAACTTTCCGGTGGACAGCCTGTGCGGCTCGTTCGACGACATCTACAGCGGTTTCAAATCCATCGTTGCTGACCTGCCATGGGCGGATCAGGAGCGCCTGTTCTACAGCAACGCGCAGCGGGTTTATCGCTGCGAGCCTAGCGCCATTGACCGTACATGGCCCGAACCCTTGAGGAGTGAAGCATGAGCAAGACAACCATCGCCATGGTCCTGGGCGACCCGGCGGGCATCGGCCCGGAACTGATCGCACGCCTGCTCGCGGAGCCTCAGGTTCGCAGCCAGGCCAACGTGATCCTGATTGCCGACGAGGCGGAAATGCGGCGCGGCATGCGCATCGCCGGGGTGGAATTTCCGTACCGTCGCGTCGAGTCGCTGGATCAGCTGTCATTTGTCGATGACACGCCGTTGTTCTATGACTTTCGCGGCGACACCATCGGCGAATTCCCCCGCAGTGAAGCCAGCGTCATTGGTGGTCGCTACAGCCTCGACACTCTGGAAAAAGCCCTGCGTCTCACCGAGGCCGGCACCACCGGCGCGGTGCTGTTCGGGCCGCTGAACAAGACCTCGCTGCACATGGCCGGCATGGCCCACAACGACGAGTTGCACTGGTTCGCTGAGCTGCTGGATTTCCACGGGCCGTTCTGCGAATTCAATGTGCTCGACAACCTCTGGACGTCACGGGTGACCTCGCATGTGGCCTTGGCGGAGGTGCCGGGCATGCTGACGCAAGCGCGGGTGGTGGAAGCGATCCAGCTGATCGACACCGCGCTCAAGCGCAACGGCCTGGCGAAACCGCGCATCGGCGTGTGCGGTCTGAACCCGCACAACGGCGACAACGGCTCGTTCGGTCGCGAAGAACTGGACATCATCGGTCCGGCCGTACGTTCGGCGCAGGCGTTGGGGATTGCGGCCGAAGGTCCGTATCCGGGCGACACGATTTTCCTCAAGGTGCAGGGCGATGCGAGCGCCTTTGACGCGGTGGTGACGATGTACCACGACCAGGGACAGATCGCGATCAAGTTGATGGGCTTCTCCCGTGGGGTGACGGTGCAGGGCGGCTTGCCGATCCCCATCACCACACCGGCGCATGGCACCGCGTTTGATATCGCGGGACAGGGCAAAGCCAACCCCGGAGCGATCCGTCAGGCCTTCGAAATCGCCTGCCGCATGGGCACCAACCACTACTGACACCCCACAAAACTCACTGACACACCGCAAAGCTAACTGACACACCGCAACTCCCTGTAGGAGCCGGCTTGCTGGCGATGAGGGCCTGACAGACACACATAAAGTGACTGTCAGACCTCAATCGCCAGCAAGCCGGCTCCTACAGTGGATGGTGGTGTTGCCAGTATTTGTGATCAATGCAAAACCCTGTAGGAGCTGGCTTGCCAGCGATGAGGGCCTGACAGACACAGATGAAGTGACTGTCAGAACGCTATCGCCGGCAAGCCGGCTCCTACAGTAATGCGTGGTGTTGCCAGTATTTGTGATCAATGCAAAACCCTGTAGGAGTTGGCTTGCCAGCGATGAGGGCCTGACAGACACAGATGAAGTGCCTGTCAGACCGCTATCGCCGGCAAGCCGGCTCCTACAGTAATGCGTGGTGCTGCCAGGTTGTTCAATCAACGCAAAACCCCATGTGGGAGCGAGCCTGCTCGCGATAGCGCTCTATCAGTCACTGCAATGTGCCTGTCAGATCGCCTTCGCGAGCAGGCTCGCTCCCAGAGTTGTTTTTTTGGGGGAGGGCGCCTGATAACTCGATCTAGGCAATAACCGCACTTACCTATCACCCCAGGTTATCGATGGATGTGCATAAGTGATTATCCGTCGCCCTGTGCGCTGGCTAAAGTCGCTCCATCGAATGACCAGAGCCGGCCACCCGAGCTGCCTCGATCGCACGATTCAACAACTACAAAAAGCCCGCCTTGTCACTTCCGCAAGGCACATACCGGCAGCAAAGGAACCTTCACATGACTCGTCCAGATTTCGCCCTGGCTCTGTCCAGTGCCATCTCCAAAAGCCGGCTGCGTCTGCTGCCGTTTCTGATCCTGATGTACATCCTCGCCTTCATCGATCGCTCCAACGTCGGCTTCGCCAAAGCCGCGCTGCAGGCCGACACCGGTTTGGGCGATGCCGCGTTCGCGTTCGGCGCGAGCATCTTCTTCATCGGCTACGCGTTCTTCGAAGTGCCGAGCAACTACATGCTGCACCGCCTCGGCGCGAAGGTCTGGCTGTGCCGGATCATGGTCACCTGGGGCCTGGTCTCGGCGGCAATGATGTTCGCCCACAACGCCGAAACCTTTTACGTCCTGCGCTTCCTGCTGGGTGTCGCCGAAGCCGGCTTCTTCCCGGGGATCATCCTTTACCTCACCTACTGGTTCCCGGCGCAAAGCCGTGGCCAGGCGCTCGGTCTGTTCTACTTCGGCTTGCCCCTGGCGCTGGTGCTGGGCAGCCCGCTGTCGGGCTGGTTGCTGGACTTCCACGGCGTGTTCGGCCTGACCAACTGGCAATGGTTGTTCGTCGTCGAAGGCTTGATGGCATCGGTGGTCGGCATCGCTGCGTACTTCTATCTGGTCAACCGTCCGGCCGATGCCAGCTGGTTGAGCGTCGATGAAAAGCAGGCGCTGCAAACTGCGCTCAGCGAAGAAGACGCGAAGAAAAAAGACAGCAGCCCCCACGGATTTCTCAGTGCGCTGCGCAACCCTCGGGTGCTGCAATTCTGCCTGGCGTATTTCACCATTCAGATGAGCGTGTACGGCGTGGTGTTTTACCTGCCGACGCGCATCGCCGGGCTGCTCGACGGCCACGTCGGCCTCAACGTCGGCCTGATCACCGCGATACCGTGGGTCTGCGCCCTGGTCGTGACCCGTCTCGTCACTCGCTACGCCGACCGCACCGGGCAACATCGTCGCCTCGCCGTGTGCATGCTGACCATGGCCGCGCTCGGCATCGCCGCCTCGGCGCTGGGCACCAGCATGGTCCCTGTGGTGTTGGCATTCTGCTTCGCCGCCGCCGGTTTCGTCTCGGTTCAGCCACTGTTCTGGACCATTCCCACCAGCTACCTCAGCGGTGCCGCCGCAGCTGGCGGGATCGCCCTGATCAACTCCATCGGCAACCTCGGCGGCTTCGTCGCGCCGAACCTGAAAACCGTGATGGAAACCAGCTTCGCCGACCCCCGCGCCGGCATGTTCGCCCTGGCCCTGGTCGGCATTGTCGGCGCCGTCCTGTTGTCCCGACTTCGCAGCACCCACACCCCTAAATCACCCTCGCAGCTCACACCGGCTCAGGTTGGCTGATCACTACCCAAGCGTTAGCAAGGAATTGAATTCATGAAAATCAAAGCAATCCGTACCCGCGTTTTCGAGTGGAAAGGCAAAGTCGTCCCACCACAAGCGCACTTCTGCACCAACGCCAGCGACATCCTGTTCGAACGTGGCGACGCCATGGGTTCGTTCCGTTTCCACGGCTGGCTGGTGGTGGAAGTCGAGACCGACACCGGTCTTGTCGGCATCGGTAACTGCGCCCTGGCGCCGCGTGTGGCCAAGGAAATCATCGACACCTACCTGGCGCCGATTGCGATTGGCGAAGACCCGTTCGACAACGAATACATCTGGCAGAAGATGTACCGCCAGAGCCACGCCTGGGGCCGTAAAGGCATCGGCATGGCGGCGATCTCGGCGATCGACATCGCGATCTGGGACATCATGGGCAAAGCGGTCAACAAACCGGTGTTCAAGTTGCTCGGTGGCCGCACCAAGGAAAAGATCTGGACCTACGCCTCCAAGCTCTACGCCAACGACAACCTCGACCTGTTCCTCGAAGAGGCCCAGGGTTATCTGAACCAGGGTTTCACCGCGCTGAAAATGCGTTTCGGCTACGGCCCGAAAGATGGCCCGGCGGGCATGCGCAAGAACATCGAACAAGTGCGCGCACTGCGTGAGCTGGCCGGCCCGGACATCGACATCATGCTCGAATGCTACATGGGCTGGACCCTGGAATACGCACGCCGCATGTTGCCGAAACTCGCCGGGTTCGAACCGCGCTGGCTCGAAGAACCGGTGATCGCCGACGACATCGAGGGCTACATCGAGCTGAAAAAAATGGGGATCATGCCGATCTCCGGCGGCGAACACGAATTCACCTCCTACGGCTTCAAAGACCTGCTGGAACGCCGCGCCGTTGACGTGATCCAGTACGACACCAACCGTGTGGGCGGCATCACCGCTGCGCGCAAGATCAACGCCATGGCCGAAGCCTGGTCGGTGCCGGTGATTCCGCACGCGGGGCAGATGCACAACTATCACCTGACCATGTCCACCACCGCCTCGCCGATGGCCGAGTTCTTCCCGGTCTTCGATGTCGAGGTCGGCAACGAACTCTTCTACTACGTGTTCAAGGGCGAGCCGCAACCGGTCAACGGCTACATCCAGCTCGACGACAACAAGCCGGGCCTGGGCCTGGAAATCTCCGATGAATACCTGAGCGACTTCAACATCATCGAGTGACCTTGAGGCGCCGCTCGTGAGCGGCGCCATTCACGACTTTCTGGAGGGCCGACATGCGCCTGATTCAATTTGAAAACACTGCCGGTGAGCGTCAGGTCGGCGTCGTCGAAGGTTCGCAGGTCCAGGTGCTGAAAGACACCCGTAGCACCCGTGAACTGGCTCTCGCGGCGATCCGCGCCCAACACAGCCTGCAGGAAGAAGTGGCCCAACGCGGCACCGAGGCGGGCCCGGATTACGCGCAACTGTTGCAGCAGGGCAAAGTCCTGCCGCCGCTGGATCACGAAGACCCGGCGCACTGCCTGATCAGCGGCACCGGCCTGACTCACCTCGGCAGTGCCTCGGCGCGGGACAAAATGCACCAGCAGGATGGCGCCGTTGAAGCCGGCATGACCGACACCATGCGCATTTTCAAGTGGGGCCTGGAGGGTGGCAAACCCGCAGCCGGACAGGTTGGCGCGCAGCCGGAATGGTTCTACAAGGGCGACGGCAGCATCGTCGTGCGTCCCGGCGCGGATTTCCCGGTGCCGCCGTTTGCCGAAGATGCCGGTGAAGAACCGGAGCTGACCGGCCTCTATGTGATTGGCGACGATGGTCAGCCGTATCGTGTCGGTTATGCCTTGGGTAACGAGTTCTCCGACCATGTCATGGAGCGCCGCAATTACCTGTACCTCGCGCACTCGAAACTGCGTTTCTGCGCCTATGGTCCGGAGCTGCGTGTCGGTGAATTGCCTAAACATCTGGCGGGCACTAGCCGCATCATCCGCAACGGCGAAACCCTCTGGGAAAAAGAGTTTCTCAGCGGCGAAGACAACATGTGCCACAGCCTCGCCAACCTCGAATTCCATCACTTCAAATACGCGCAGTTTTTGCGTCCGGGCGATGTTCACGTGCATTACTTCGGCACTGCGACGCTGTCGTTTGCCGATGGCGTGAAAACCCAGCCGGGGGATCGCTTCCAGATCAGCCTCGACGCGTTTGGCGCACCGTTGGAAAACGGCATCGGCGAAAGCGCCCAGCCGTTGGCCATCGGCCAAGTGCGTTCGCTCTAAAAGCCGGCGGAACATCCGCCCTTGTAGGAGCCGGCTTGCCGGCGATTGCGTCCGAGAGATCGATGCAAGGCTTGAAGGCCAATCGCCGGCAAGCCGGCTCCTACAGGTCTGTGCCAATCGATCAGGAATAAATTATGACCACGCTCTCTGGACACAACTACATCGGCGGTCAGCGCAGCGCCAACGGCACGTTGCAGTTGCAAAGCCTCGACGCCACCACCGGCGAGCCGCTGCCCGGCACTTTCTTCCAGGCGACTGAAGCCGAAGTGGATGCCGCCGCCAAAGCCGCCGCTTCTGCCTACCCGATCTACCGCAACCTGAGCGCGGAAAAACGCGCCGCGTTCCTCGACGCCATCGCCGATGAAATCGATGCGCTGGGCGATGATTTCGTCGCCACGGTCTGCCGGGAAACGGCACTGCCGGCCGGGCGCATCCAGGGCGAACGCGGGCGCACCAGCGGCCAGATGCGCCTGTTCGCCAAGGTCCTGCGGCGCGGTGATTTCTACGGTGCGCGGATCGATCGGGCGTTGCCGGATCGCCAACCGCTGCCACGCCCGGATCTGCGCCAGTACCGCATCGCCATCGGCCCGGTGGCGGTGTTTGGCGCCAGCAATTTCCCGCTCGCCTTTTCCACGGCGGGTGGCGATACCGCTTCGGCACTGGCCGCCGGTTGCCCGGTGGTGTTCAAAGCGCACAGCGGACACATGGCGACCGCCGAACGGGTCGCGGACGCCATCATCCGCGCCGCCGAACGCACGGGCATGCCGGCCGGTGTGTTCAACATGATTTATGGCGGTGGCGTCGGTGAGTGGCTGGTCAAGCACCCGGCCATTCAGGCCGTGGGCTTCACCGGTTCGCTCAAGGGCGGTAATGCCCTGAGCCACATGGCCGCGACCCGGCCGCAACCGATCCCGGTGTTTGCCGAAATGTCGAGCATCAACCCGGTGTTCCTGTTGCCCGAAGCCCTCGCCGTGCGGGGCGAGCAGATCGCGGCGCAACTGGCCGGTTCGGTGACCTTGGGCTGCGGGCAGTTCTGCACCAATCCGGGTTTGGTCATCGGTTTGCGTTCGCCACAGTTCAGCGCTTTCCTTCAACAGTTCTGCGCCAACATGAACGAGCAGCCGGCACAAACCATGCTCAATGCCGGCGCGCTGGTCAGCTACAGCCAAGGCCTTGGGGAATTGCACGAACATCCGGGGCTGACGCACCTGGCGGGCAAACCGCAGCAGGGCAATCAGGCGCAACCGCAGGTGTTCAAGGCCGATGTCAGCCTGCTGCTCAAGGGCGATGAGTTGCTTCAGGAAGAAGTGTTCGGGCCGACCACCATCGTCATCGAAGTCGAAGATCGGGCGCAGCTCGCGGCGGCGCTGCACGGCCTGCGCGGGCAATTGACGGCGACGCTGATCGGCGAGGCCGAAGAGCTGCTGGAATACCGCTGGCTAGCGCAATTGCTACAGGAAAAAGTCGGGCGGATCTTGCTCAACGGCTATCCGACCGGGGTCGAAGTCTGCGAGGCGATGGTGCATGGCGGGCCGTATCCGGCGACGTCGGATTCTCGCGGGACGTCGGTGGGGACGCTGGCGATTGATCGATTCCTGCGGCCGGTGTGCTTCCAGAATTACCCGGATGCGTTGTTGCCCGAGGCGTTGCAGAGCGCGAATCCGCTGGGGATTCGGCGGTTGGTGGATGGCGAAGTGAGTCAGTCACCTTTGTAGTTGCCTGAACCACCGCCATCGCGAGCAGGCTCGCTCCCACATTGGACCGCGTCCGCCCGGACAACTCGGTCAACTGTGGGAGCGAGCCTGCTCGCGATGGCGTCATCAGCAGCGCCAGAAATTTACCGGGCCACCACCTCAACCTTCTTCATAACCGAAGGCTTCAACACCAACCACAACGCCGCCGCAATCAACACCCCGCCATACACGTGCGCCATCGACAACGGCTCATCCAGCAGCAATGCCCCCCACAACACCCCGAACGGCGGAATCAGGAACGTCGTTGTCATCGATTTCAAAGGCCCGATCGAGCTGAGCAGACGGAAGTAAATAATGTACGCAAACGCCGTGCACCCCAGGCCCAGCCCCAGCAACGACAGCCACACGCTCCAGCCGCCCCAGCTCGCCGGTGGCTGGCTGATCACGCTGTAGCCGAACAGCGGCAGCAGGAACAAGGTCGCCCCGAGCATGCTGCCCAGTGCCGAAAGACGACTGTCGAGCCCGCCGGCCTGATCGAGCCAGCGGCGGGCGAGGAACCCGGCAAACCCATAACAGGTGGTGGCGAGCAGGCAGGCGAGGGCGCCCATCAGCAGTTGCAGGTCGAAGGCCACCGGGCCGGCACGGGTCAGCACGCCAACACCGAACAAACCGAGAAACACCCCACCGAGCTTGGCCGCAGTGAGCCGCTCACTGAAGAACAGGCCGCCGATCAACACGCCCATCAGTGGCGTGGTGGCGTTGAAAATTGCCGAGTAACCGGCGGGCAGCACCTGTGCTGCCACTGAATAGAGGGTCGCGGGAATCCCGGAGTTGATCACCCCGAGCAGCATCACGGTTTTGAGCTTGCCCTTGAAATCCCAGCTGATGCGCATCAGCCCGACAATCACCAGCAACCCGACCGCCGCAATCGACACGCGGAAAAACGCCGTGGGGATGCTGCCAATCACTGGGGCGATGATGCGCATGAACAGGAAACTCGCGCCCCAGATGGCCGCCAGCGACAGTAAACGAACGATATCGACAGGGCTCACGGTGCACTCCTTCCTTGATGGGGACGAGAGTGTTGCCGAGAGCCTTGCCTATGGCAACCGAAAAACCGGCATCAAATTATGAAACGTGTCACCAGACCGTTGAGGTCGATTGCCAGCCGCGACAGTTCCTGACTGGCGGCCGAAGTCTGGGTGGCGCCGGCGGCGGTCTGGGTCGAGAGATCGCGAATGTTCACCAGGTTCTGATCGACTTCCCGGGCCACCAGCGCTTGCTGTTCGGCGGCGCTGGCGATGACCAGGTTGCGCTCGTTGATCTGCGAGATCGATGCGGTGATTTTCTCCAGGGCGCTGCCGGCACTGTTGGCCCGGCGCAAGGTCTGGCCGGCGTGTTCGGCACTGCTTTGCAGCGCGCTGACCGTGGCTCCGGTGCCGTGCTGGATGTTGTTGATCATCAGCTCGATTTCTTCGGTGGAGTTCTGGGTACGTTGTGCCAGCGAGCGCACTTCATCGGCCACCACGGCAAACCCGCGCCCGGCTTCACCGGCGCGTGCGGCTTCGATGGCCGCATTGAGCGCCAGCAGATTGGTCTGCCCGGCGATGCCGCGAATCACATCCAGCACTTTGCTGATGTCCTGCGCCTGAACCGCCAGGCCCTCGGCCCGTTCCGAGGCGCCGAGCACTTCGCTGACCAGCCCCTGAATCGCGGTGATGGTTTCAGTGACCTGCACGTGGCCGTGCTTGCTGTCCTCGTTCGACGCCTGGGAGGCCTCGGCGCTGGACACGGCATTCGCGGCGACCTCGTCCACCGCCGTGCTCATTTCGGTGACGGCGGTGGCGGCCATCTCGATCTGGTCGTTCTGCTGCTGCAGGCCGCGAGTGCTTTCCTCCATCACCGAACTCATCTCCTCGGCTGCCGACGCCAGTTGGCGCGCCGAGTCACTGATGCCGCGAATGGTCGTGCGCAGGTTGCCTTGCATGTCGGCGAGGGCGTTGAGCAATTGCGCGGCTTCGTCCTTGCCGTGGCTGGCAATCTGTCCGCTGAGGTCGCCCGCGGCAATCCGGCGTGCGACCTGCAGCGCCTGATTGATCGGCGTGGTGATGCTGCGCGTCAGCAACCAGGCCAACAGCAGCGTGGCAAGCAGCGCAATCACGATGATCGTGCCGACGATCCATTGCGCACGCTGGTACATCAACGCGGCAGCGTCCGCTGCGGTATCGGCGCCTTGCTGATTGAAACTGATCATCGACTCCAGGACTTTATCCAGCACGATGCCCTGCAGATTCAGTTCATGGTTGATCTGATCGTAAGTCTGGTCACTATGGCCGGCGTCGATGTGGGCAAAAATCTGGTCGACGAGCGACAGGTACTTGGCAGCGCCCGCCTTCAGGCTGTCGAGCATGGCCCGTTCCTGATCGCTTGACACCAGGGACGAGTGATCGTTGAGGCGCTTGAGCAACTCCTGGCGTTGAGCGTTGATGATGCCTCTACTCTTTTCCTGTACAGCGCTCTGGCTGCTGGTCCTCAACCGCAACGATTCCAGGCGGATGGTGGCGATGTTGGACGCGCTGTCATGGATGCTCTCGATGCTCGGCATCCACGATTCCTCGATGACCGATGCACTCTCGCGCAGGGTCGCCATCTGACCCAGGCCGAACAGCCCGACCAGCACCAGCAGGCTGGCCAACACAGCAAAACTCAAGCTCGCGCGCAAACCTATGCGCATGTTCCTTATAGGCATCTTATGTGCTCCTTGGGCATTTTGAGAGGTAGTCCTCGTGGACCGAGGATCTTGTTTTTAGGCGGGTGAACGCGGGGTGTATATCAAAGAGCCATCATCTTGGTAAGACCAATCCGAGAGCGCTTTTCAGGCGGGCTGGCATTCCGGGAAAAGCAGAAAATCTAAAGGCTGACGTTTGCTTCAGCGTGGATTGGATCCGTACGCCTGATAATCAGAGGGCTGTAGATGAATCGATTAAGTGGATGGAGAGTGACTTTTTAGGTCGTTTACTGACCGAACGGTCGATTAAAAAAAGTCCGAAAAAACTGCGCCCATGAGTGATTCATTCGTTTTCGGACCGAAATTAGGCTTCTCCTGCACCCGGTTCACTGGCTAAGCTCAGGCCTTCCGAATTCCCGTAGAGGTCTCACCATGCCGCAGCAATGGCCAGCCGCCGACATCGCCCGAATGATCCTCGATGGCTTTGACGATTACCGCGAGCATTTCCGGCAGATCACCGACGGCGCCCGGGCGCGTTTCGAGCAAGCCCAATGGCAGGAAACGCAAATCGCCTCGGCGGCGCGGATCAACCTCTACGAAGATAAAGTCAGCGAAACGGTGGACCGGCTGCGCATCGCGTTTGACGCCGATACGCTGGATGTCAGCTGCTGGCCATTGGTCAAAAGCGCCTACATCAGCCTGATCGACCTGCGCTTCGACGATGAGCTGTCCGAGACCTGGTACAACTCGATCTTCTGCGGGCTGTTCAGCCACGACCTGATCAGCGACGGCTGCATGTTCATCCACACCACCCGGCCAAGCTTGCGCCGGGCGCGCGCCGCGCAAACCCGCACCTACAAACCTCAAGGCCAGCTGTCGGGCATGTTGGCGAGCATTTTTGCCGACTACCGTTTCAGCGAGGATTACGCCGACCTCGCGGGCGATCTGCGTCGCCTCGAAGCACAGCTGCGCGAGAACCTGCCGGACTGGGTGTGCAAGGACCCCGAGCTGAGCGTCGAGCTGTTTTCCTCGGTGTTGTACCGCAACAAGGGCGCTTACCTGGTGGGGCGCATCTACACCACTGACGAGCAATGGCCGCTGGCGATTCCGCTGCTGCACCTTGAGGGCCGTGGCATCCAGATCGATGCGTTGATTACCGACGAAGCCGACGTGTCGATCATCTTCTCGTTCACCCGTTCCTACTTCATGGTCGATGTGCCGGTGCCGGCGGAGTTCATCGGTTTCCTGCGACGGATCCTGCCGGGCAAACACATCGCCGAGCTGTACACCTCGATCGGGTTCTACAAGCACGGCAAGTCGGAGTTCTACCGGGCGCTGATCAACCACCTGGCCAGCACCGACGACCAGTTCATCATGGCCCCCGGCGTGCGCGGCATGGTGATGAGCGTGTTCACGCTGCCGGGTTTCAACACCGTGTTCAAAATCATCAAGGACCGTTTCTCGCCGTCGAAAAACGTCGACCGCGCGACGGTGATCGAGAAGTACCGACTGGTGAAAAGCGTCGACCGCGTCGGGCGCATGGCCGATACCCAGGAATTCGCCGACTTCCGTTTTCCGTTGAGCAAGTTCGAGCCGGCGTGTCTGGAAGAATTGCTGGACGTGGCGGCGTCTACCGTATCGGTGGAAGGCGACACGGTATTGATCCGCCACTGCTGGACCGAGCGGCGGATGACCCCGTTGAACCTGTATCTGGAAAACGCCAACGAGGCGCAAGTGCACGATGCGCTGGAAGATTACGGCCTGGCGATCAAGCAACTGGCGGCGGCGAACATTTTTCCCGGCGACATGTTGCTGAAAAACTTCGGCGTCACCCGTCACGGTCGCGTGGTGTTTTATGACTACGACGAGATCTGTTTCCTGACCGAAGCCAACTTCCGCCACATCCCGCAACCGCGTACGCCGGAAGACGAGATGGCGTCCGAGCCGTGGTATTCGATCGGGCCGCTGGATGTGTTCCCCGAGGAGTTCCCGCCGTTTCTGTTTGCCGATTCCGCGCAGCGGCGCTTGTTCGATCAGTTGCACGGCGAGCTGTACAACGCCGATTACTGGAAAAGCCTGCAAGAGGCGATTCGTGCCGGCAAGGTGATCGACGTGTTCCCGTATCGGCGCAAGGGCATGGATACCGAGTAGTTCTCTGCGATTGCTGTGCAATCGAATCGCGAGCAGGCTCGCTCCCACATTTGACCGCGGTGCCCCGATTTTGTGGTCGCTGCAGATCCAGTGTGGGAGTGAGCCTGCTCGCGATTCGGCCGCGCAGCGGCCGTAAAATCTGCGACAATCCGCCCCCTGCGCCACTAGACGACTTATTGCGTACCTGATGACTGACGAATCGCCTTCACTCGACAAACTGCTGAAAAACCTCGATCACGCCATGCTCGCCGACCGCCACCGGCTGCGTCGGCAGTTGCTTGAGCTGCGCAAGAAACCTGACGAAGCCAAGCTGGCCCAGTGGGTGGCGCGCATGCAGGCGTCCTGTGATCAGGTGTTGGCGCGACGCGCCAGCCTGCCGGTGATTCGTTACGACGACAGCCTGCCCATCGCCGCCAAGCGCGATGAAATCAAGGAAGCGCTGCTCAAGCATCAGGTGCTGATCATCGCCGGCGAAACCGGCTCGGGCAAAACCACCCAGCTGCCGAAGATCTGCCTGGAAATCGGTCGCGGCCAGCATGGCCTGATCGGCCACACCCAGCCGCGTCGAATTGCGGCACGCAGCGTGGCGAGCCGGGTTGCCGAAGAACTGGCGACGCCATTGGGCGCGCTGGTCGGCTATCAGGTGCGGTTTGAGGATCAGAGCGATTCCAATACGCTGATCAAACTGATGACCGACGGCATCCTGCTGGCGGAAACCCAGAACGACCGCTACCTCGAACGCTACGACACGATCATCGTCGACGAAGCCCACGAACGTAGCCTCAACATCGACTTCCTGCTCGGTTACCTGAAAACCCTGCTGCCCCGTCGTCCGGACCTGAAAGTCATCATCACCTCGGCGACCATCGACCTGGAACGTTTCTCCAAGCACTTCGACGATGCGCCCATCGTTGAGGTCTCCGGCCGCACCTTCCCGGTGGAAACCTGGTATCGCCCGCTGACCCTGGAGCAAGACGAAGAGGGCAACCGCGTCGAGGATGACCTGACCGTGGATCAGGCGATCCTCGCCACCCTCGACGAAATCGCCGCGTTCGAACTCAGCGAGCGCAAGAGCCCTGGCGATGTGCTGGTGTTCCTGCCCGGCGAGCGCGAGATTCGCGACGCCGCCGACATGCTGCGCAAGGCGCAACTCAAACACACCGAAATCCTGCCGTTGTACGCACGCTTGTCGCCGGCCGAACAGCAGCGGATTTTCCAGTCGCACCCGGGGCGTCGCGTGGTGCTGGCGACCAACGTCGCCGAAACGTCGCTGACCGTGCCGGGCATTCGTTACGTGATCGACAGCGGCACCGCGCGCATCAGCCGTTACAGCTACCGCGCCAAGGTCCAGCGCCTGCCCATCGAAGCAATTTCCCAGGCCAGCGCCAACCAGCGTAAAGGTCGATGCGGTCGGGTTGAGCCAGGCATTTGCGTACGGTTGTTCAGCGAAGAAGACTTCATTGGTCGCCCGGAATTTACCGACCCGGAAATCCTGCGGACCAACCTCGCGGCGGTGATTTTGCAGATGCTGCATCTGCGCCTCGGCGAGATCACCGATTTCCCGTTTATCGAGCCACCCGATGGCAAGGCCATCAGCGACGGTTTCAACCTGCTGCAAGAGCTGTCGGCGGTGGACCGCAACAGCCAGCTGACCCCGCTGGGGCGCCAATTGGCGCGCCTGCCGGTGGACCCGCGCATGGGCCGCATGCTGCTGGAAGCGGCGAAACTCGGCAGCTTGCAGGAAGTGCTGATCGTCGCCAGCGCGATGTCGATTCAAGACCCGCGCGAGCGTCCGCCAGAGCGTCAGCAAGCGGCGGATCAGGCGCATGCGCAATGGAAAGACGTGGACTCGGACTTCGCCGGGCTGGTCAATCTGTGGCGTGGTTTTGAAGAACAACGCCAGGCGCTGACGGCCAGTCCGCTGCGTAACTGGTGCCGCAAGAATTTCCTCAACTACCTGCGGCTGCGCGAGTGGCGCGACTCGCACCGTCAGTTGAGCCTGATCTGCCGCGACATGCAGCTGAGCCTGAACAAAGAGCCGGCGGATTACCCGAAGCTGCACAAAGCCGTGCTCTCGGGCTTGCTCAGCCAGATCGGGCAGAAAACCGATGAAGGCGATTACCTCGGTGCCCGGCAGCGGCGCTTCTGGATTCACCCGTCATCGGGTCTCGGCAAAAAGCGCCCGCAATGGCTGATGACCGCCGAACTGGTGGAAACCACCAAGCTCTACGCGCGCATGGTCGCCAAGATCGATGCCGACTGGATCGAGCCGCTCGCCGGGCACCTGATCAAGAAAAACCACTTCGAACCCCATTGGGAGAAGAAGCGCGGGCAGGTCGTGGCGTTCGAGCAGATCACCTTGTTCGGGCTGATCGTGGTCGGTCGCCGGCCGGTGCATTACGGGCCGATCGATCCGGTGGTGTCCCGTGAGTTTTTCATTCGCGAAGGCCTGGTGCGCGGCGAGATTCAATCCAAAGCCAAGTGCCTGACCGCCAACCAGCAACTGCTGGAACAGCTCGACGAGCTGGAAGCCAAGGCTCGCCGTCGCGACATTCTGGCCGACGAAGAAACCCTGTTCGCCTTCTACGATGCGCGACTGCCGGCGGAGATTCACCAGACCGCGACCTTCGACAGCTGGTACCGGATTAACAGCCAGAAAGACCCGCAACTGCTGATCATGCGCGAAGAAGACGTGTTGGCCCGTGAGGCCAGTGAAGTCACCGCGCTGCATTACCCGGACACCTTGCACATTGGCGATCTGGAACTGGCGCTCAGTTACCATTTCGAACCGAACCACCCGCGTGACGGCGTGACCCTGCGCGTGCCGGCGCCGCTGTTGCCGATGCTGCCGCCGGAACGTCTGGAGTGGCTGGTGCCCGGCGTGATCGAGGCCAAGTGCATCGCGCTGGTGCGCAACCTGCCCAAGGCGCTGCGCAAGAATTTCGTACCGGTGCCGGACTTTGTCAAAGCCGCGTTGCAGCGCATGACCTTTGCCGAGGGTTCGTTGCCTCAGGCATTGGGGCGCGAGTTGCTGCGCATGACCGGTGCGCGGGTCAGCGATGAAGCGTGGTCCGAAGCGGCGCAGCAGGTCGAAAATCACCTGCGGATGAACCTGGAAATCGTCGATGGCCAGGGCAAGTTCCTCGGCGAAGGACGAGATCTGGCGGAGCTCACCGCGCGATTCGCTGAAGCCAGCCAGGCGGCACTGGCCGTCCCGCAAACGGCGAAAAGTCAGCAACCGGTGGAGGCGAAAGTCTTCGCCGCCGTGGCGGAAAAGACCCAACAGAAGATCGCCGGGTTGTCGATGACGGTGTATCCGGCGCTGGTCGAAGAGGCCGGCACGGTCAAGGAAGGGCGGTTCTCGACGCCGGCCGAAGCCGAGTTCCAGCATCGCCGCGCGTTGCAGCGCCTGCTGATGCAACAACTGGCGGAACCGGCGAAGTTCCTGCGCGGCAAGTTGCCGGGCCTGACCGAGCTGGGCCTGATGTACCGCGACATGGGCCGCGTTGACAGTCTGGTGGAAGACATTCTGCTGGCCAGTCTCGACAGCTGCATCCTCGACGGCGAAGACCCGTTGCCGCGTGATGGCGCCGGATTGGCGGCGCTGGCCGAACGCAAACGCGGCGGCTGGACCGAGCATGCCGAGCGTCTGGCGAAGCTGACCCTGGAAATTCTCAAGCTCTGGCACGGCCTGCAAAAACGCTTCAAGGGCAAGATCGATCTGGCGCAGGCCGTGGCGTTGAATGACATCAAGCAGCAGCTCAGTCATCTGGTGTATCCGGGTTTCGTCCGCGAAACGCCGATGCAGTGGCTCAAGGAACTGCCGCGTTACCTGAAAGCCATCGAGCAGCGCTTCGAGAAACTGGCTGCGCAGGTGCAGAAGGATCGGGTCTGGAGCGGTGAGCTGTCCGGCCTCTGGACTCAATACCAGACTCGCGCCAACAAACACGCCCAGGAAGGCAAACGCGATCCGCAGCTTGAGCTCTATCGCTGGTGGCTGGAGGAGTACCGGGTTTCGCTGTTCGCCCAACAGTTGGGGACCAAGGTGCCGATCTCCGACAAACGCCTGAACAAGCAATGGACCCAGGTCGAACCGTAGACCTGTAGGAGCCGGCTTGCCGGCGATGGCGTCTTTGAAATCGCTATCGCCGGCAAGCCGGCTCCTACAGGTTCGTCATTCGGCGTTCCGATTGCGCGCATCGTAATGCCGTCTCATCTCGCAAATAGGGTCAAACCCCAACGTTTATGGCAAACTTCGCGCCTATAAACGCCGGCCCCGCGGTTTTGAGCCTCCACAGGTTCGGGCGGTTCGGAATAAAGCGATGCCAGGTTTGCTTCCTGTGACGGGAACAGACCCTTTATGTATTGGTACGTCGGTGCCAATGCTTTCTGCCTGAACAGATTAGAGAAACGACCATGCATAACGTCGTCATCAGCGGCACCGGCCTGTACACCCCGGCCAACAGCATTTCCAACGAAGAGCTGGTGCAGTCTTTCAACGCTTACGTCGCGCAGTTCAACGCCGACAACGCCGACGCCATCGCCCGTGGCGAAGTCGAGGCATTGACCGAATCCAGCGCCGCGTTTATCGAAAAAGCCTCCGGCATCAAAAGCCGCTTCGTCATGGACAAGGACGGCATTCTCGACCCGCAACGCATGGCGCCACGCCTGCCTGAGCGCTCGAACGACGAGTGGTCGGTGCTTTGCCAGATGGCCATCGGCGCGGCCGAACAAGCTTTGCAGCGTGCCGGCAAAACCGCAGCGGACATCGACGGCGTGATCGTCGCTTGCTCCAACCTGCAACGCGCCTACCCGGCCATCGCCATCGAAGTCCAGGAAGCGCTGGGCATCCAGGGTTTCGGTTTCGACATGAACGTGGCCTGCTCTTCGGCGACCTTCGGCATTCAAGCGGCAGCCAACAGCGTGCAACTGGGCCAGGCCCGGGCAGTGCTGATGGTCAACCCGGAAGTCTGCACCGGTCACCTGAACTTCCGTGACCGCGACAGCCACTTCATCTTCGGCGACGCGGCCACTGCGGTGATCATCGAGCGAGCGGACCTGGCGACGTCCAAGTACCAGTTCGACGTGGTCAGCACCAAGCTGCTGACCAAGTTCTCCAACAACATCCGCAACAACTTCGGCTTCCTCAACCGCGCGGCGGAAGAGGGCATCGGTGCCAAGGACAAACTGTTCGTGCAGGAAGGCCGCAAGGTGTTCAAGGAAGTCTGCCCGATGGTGGCCGAGCTGATCGGTGCGCACCTGGAAGAGAACCAGCTCAACGTCGGCGACGTGAAGCGCTTCTGGCTGCACCAGGCCAACCTCAGCATGAACCACTTGATCGTGAGGAAACTGCTGGGCCGCGAAGCCACCGAAGCAGAAGCCCCGGTGATTCTCGACACCTACGCCAACACCAGCTCTGCGGGCTCGGTGATTGCGTTTCACAAGAACCAGGATGATCTGGCGGCGGGTTCGCTGGCGGTGCTCAGCTCGTTCGGCGCCGGTTATTCGATTGGTAGCGTGATTCTGCGCAAGCGTTGATCTCGACCCGAAACCCTGTAGGAGCGAGCTTGCTCGCGATGGTCGTAATAACGCCGCGGGGTGTCAGGCTTCCCGCGTTATCGTTGACGACCATCGCGAGCAAGCTCGCTCCTACAGGTTCAGGGGGGTCGCAAAAACAAAAAAACTCGCGCTGCTGAATCGGACGGATGATGGGGACCGATACAGCAGTGCGAGTTTGTAAAAGCAGTTTGGGCGTCCTTGCCCGAACCGTGTAGCAGGGATCAGAACTTGGCTTCGGCATCCAGCTGCAAGGTGTTGATTTTCGAGTCACGCAGGGTGGCGTTGGTGTAGTCGGAATCAGCCATGAAGTACGTCGCGCCGAGGGCGAAGTTCTTGTCGATCTCGTAGCTCACTTTCAACTTGCTGCCGCGCGAACCGGTGAAACCGTTGGCGAAGTCAGAGTCGGTGAAGGCGCCGACCACGGCGTTACGCTGTACGTCACGATAGTTGTAGTCCACGCCGAAGCCGAAGACGTTGGTCTTGACACCGGCCAACCAGCCCATGTCCTGATCGTTGCTGGCATCGTCGTTGTTGACCACTTGACCGTAGATCGACAGTGGCATTGGCAGGCCGCCGATGTCGAGCTGACCAAAGCCTTCGTACAGTTTGAACTGTTCGTTCGCCGTGTTGCCGTTAATGGCCAGTCGGCAGGTGTTCGCCGCACAGGTATTGTTGATGTCGTTGTCGTTGTCGTAAGCGTAGAGACTGCCACCCAAGGTCATTTTCAGGTTGTCAGTGATCGCGAAACGCGCGCCCAACTGGCCTGAGTACAGACGCAGGTCGTGGCGGAACTGCTTGCCTTCGCCGTCGACGTTGTCCTTGAGGGTGAAGTGGCCGGCGCTACCGAACAGCTCGGTGCTGCCGCCCAGCGGGTATTTGTAAGTCACTGCCAGACCTTCCGGGTTGATGTCGCTATCCCAGATGATGTCGCCCATGCTCACCCATGGTTGCGCCATCTTGCCGCCGATCAAGTGCAGATTCTTGATGGCGTCAGGGTGGTAGTCGACGTAACCCTGGTCCAGCCAGATATCCTTCTTGGTGAAGTTGCCATCCAGGCTCTGGTTGGTGGAACGAGAGTCGTTGTCGCTGCCAGTGGCAATACGGATGCCAGTGTCCACTTGCGGGTTGATTGCAGTGTAGGCACCCAGGCGGACGCGAATACGTTGACGATCCTGGTCGCCGGTGTTGGAAACGCCGTCGTTCTTGACCGTTTCCTGGCGGAAACGCACGTCACCCTTGAACTGGGTCTTGGCAGCCCACGCCAGTTTCTGGTCGAAGGTGCTCAGTGCTTCGGTTTTCTTCGCGGTGGCCGCGATCTGCTCGTTAGTCTCTTGCTGAGCCTGACGGGCGATTTGCTGATCCTTCTGATCCCTGGCCAGCTCGGCTTGCAACTCGCTGTACTGCGCGTTGGTAATCGAACCGTTAGCCTTCAGCATGTCGAGCAGTTTGGCGTCGACTGCGGCGCTGGCCGGAACACTCATGGCCAGCAGCAGACCGCCACACAGGGCCGCCGCAGTTTTCGTGGAAGCAAGACGCATATCAATCTCCGAAGATGAGAGGGGATGACTTAGCCATCCAGGGCACAACCGACCGATGTCGGACGGAAAACAGTGATCGGGATAGAACCCGACGCTCTAAAAACTGGCGCCAGTATCGCGATGGTTTATGACAAAGCAGTGGCAAAGTGATGGCGGCTCGATGACGATACAAAGTGCGAAGGAACTTTCTATTCCGGGCCCTGTCGGCGGATCGCGAGTGTGGATTGCGCCTCGATAGGCGATACTCGCGAGGCTTTTACGCCAAGAAGTGGAGAGGGAAGTGATGCCGCTGCAACGCCTGGAACGTCTGTCCGAAATAGCCCCGCACACTTGGGATGCCCTGGTGCCGCAATCCCAGCCGTTTCTGCGCCATGCCTTTCTCAGTGCACTGGAAGACAGCGGCAGCGTCGGCGCGCATTCCGGTTGGCAGCCCGAGCATCTGTTGCACATGGACGGGGACCGGTTGATCGCCGCGCTGCCCAGTTACCGCAAATGGCATTCCTATGGCGAGTACGTGTTCGATCACGCCTGGGCCGATGCCTGCGAGCGTGCCGGCATCGACTATTACCCCAAACTGTTGACCGCCGTGCCGTTCAGCCCGGTCAGCGGACCGCGTTTGCTGGCGGCCTCGGTCGAGGACGGTTTCGAACTGCTGAAGAGTTTGCCGGGCTACCTCGAGATCGAAGAACTCTCCAGTGCGCACATCAATTTCACCGATCCGTTCACCGACGCGGCGCTGGCCGAACAACCCGGCTGGCTGCAGCGCATCGGCTGTCAGTACCACTGGCAAAATCGCGGCTATCGGGATTTTCAGGACTTCCTCGACGTCCTCAGTTCGCGCAAGCGCAAGCAGATGCGTAAAGAGCGCGAGCAAGTGGCGGGGCAGGGGTTTGATTTCGAGTGGCTGGAAGGCAAGCAACTGGATCAGGCGCAGTGGGATTTCGTTTACGCCTGTTACGCCAACACCTACGCGGTGCGTCGGCAACGGCCCTATCTGACGCGGGAGTTTTTCAGTCTGTTGGCCGAGCGCATGCCGGAATCGATTCGCGTGGTCCTGGCCAAACAGGGCTCACGGCCGGTGGCCATGGCCTTCAGCCTGGTGGGCGGCGACAGTTTTTATGGGCGTTACTGGGGCTGTCTGGCGGAGTTCGATCGTCTGCATTTCGAGACGTGTTTCTATCAAGGGATGGACTACGCAATTGCCAACGGTTTTCAGCGTTTCGATGCCGGTGCTCAGGGTGAGCACAAACTGATTCGCGGGTTTGAACCGGTGATCACCCATTCCTGGCACTACTTGCGCCATCCCGGCTTGAAAGCCGCCGTCAAAGACTTCCTTCATCAGGAGCGTCTCGGCGTCCTGGCCTATGCCGAGGAAGCGAGGACCGCCTTGCCTTACCGACAGGACTGATCCTCCTCCATGGGGTCAAGTGCCTTCCTTGCCCAGCCACCGATACGTCACACCACCGACCACTGCACCCAGCAGCGGCGCGACCCAGAACATCCACAGTTGCGCGATCGCCCAGCCGCCGACAATCAGGGCCGGGCCGGTACTGCGGGCCGGGTTGACCGAGGTGTTGGTGATGGGAATCGAGATCAGGTGGATCAGCGTCAGGGCCAGGCCGATGGCGATCGGTGCCAGCCCGGCGGGTGCGCGTTTGTCGGTGGCGCCGAGGATGATCAGCACAAACATCGCCGTCATCACCAGTTCACAGACAAAGCCTGCGGCCATCGAGTATTTGCCGGGGGAGTGTTCGCCGTAGCCGTTGGAGGCCAGGCCGGCGGAGAGGTCGAAGCCTTCCTTGCCGCTGGCGATGTAGTAGATCAACGCGGCGGCGATGATCCCGCCGATGACCTGGGCGATGATGTAGGCGGGCAGTTCCTTGGCGGGGAATCGGCCACCGACTGACAAACCGACCGACACGGCGGGGTTGAGATGGCAACCGGAGATGTGGCCGATGGCGAAGGCCATGGTCAGTACGGTGAGACCAAACGCGATGGCCACACCGAGTACTCCGATCCCAAGCGGAGAAGACGCGGCCAGAACCGCACTGCCGCAACCCCCCAACACCAGCCAGAACGTACCTAACAACTCAGTGACTGAACGTTTGAACAGAGACATGAGAGCGTCCTTGATAGGCTTCCTATCGAGACTGTATCGAGTTATGCATCCTGCAGATTTACGACAGGCTCATCTCCAGAACCTTGGCTGAGTACAGCAGGGTTTTTCTGGAATTCCAGTGGGCTTAGAGCTGTTGGGAGCTGGGGGGGTGTGGGGGGGTTGGGGTTGGGGGCCTATCCGTTTCTGCGGTAACGGCGGCTATTGGTTTCGCTCTTACAGCGAGTCACTTTCGAAAAGCGCGAAAGTAACCAAAGCGCTCCTGCCCCTTTCGTT
>NZ_AKJI01000050.1:0-38344 GCF_000282415.1 Pseudomonas sp. GM60 | reverse complement strand
AAAGGGGCAAGAGCGCTTGGTTACTTGGCGCTTCTCCAAGTGACTCGCCGTAAGGGCGAAACCATAAGCCGCCGTTACCGCAGGAATGGATATGTACACCACCAGCAAGAGATTGGTCGGCCCAGAGGCCGCCATCGCCGGCAAGCCAGCTCCTACAGGGGAGACCACGCACAACTCGAAAATAAAGTGGCCCCCAAACCAAAAAAAAGACAAAAAAAGGGGCGGTTTGACCCGCCCACATTTTTTCCCTATTCCCTGTGTTCCTTTTCATCGTCCTGATGAATCGCATCCTGCAATGTCCTTTCCCCTCATCCTTGAAGGGCGTGTCTGTCCGTCGACACAACCTGAATACTAGAGAATTCCCGAGCAAGAGCAATTGCCCTCCGCGGCAAAAATCCACTGCCACATGCTCCTGATTTTTATAAATACCTATAAAAATCAAAGCATTAAAATCAGCCCCGGAAAACAATAGTCGTCTTCCAGGGTGTAAAAATAGCGAACACTTACGCAAGAGTAAGCCAAGACTTACACCGCAAGACTACAAACATATCGTCTTTGCAGGAACGCCAGCCAGACAACAAAAAGCCCCGAACCAGTCGGGGCTTTTTGCATGCCGCTCAAGCGATTCGCTTATTGGAACAGCGACTCACTCGACAGGCCATTTTTCTCCAGAATCTCCCGAAGACGCTTCAGGCCTTCAACCTGAATCTGTCTGACGCGTTCCCGGGTCAGGCCAATCTCCAGGCCTACATCTTCCAGCGTGCTGCTCTCGTGCCCGCGCAAGCCGAAGCGGCGTATCACCACCTCGCGCTGCTTGTCGGTCAGTTCCGAGAGCCATTGATCGATGCTCTGGGACAGGTCGTCATCCTGCAGCAGTTCGCATGGATCGGTCGGACGGTCGTCGGTAAGGGTGTCCAGCAGGGTTTTATCCGAATCCGGACCCAGTGAGACATCGACCGAAGAAACCCGCTCGTTCAGGCCCAGCATGCGCTTGACCTCGCCCACCGGTTTTTCCAGCAGGTTGGCGATTTCTTCGGGTGAGGGTTCATGATCGAGTTTTTGCGTCAGCTCCCGTGCGGCCCTCAGGTACACGTTAAGCTCTTTGACCACATGGATCGGCAACCGGATGGTCCGGGTCTGATTCATGATCGCGCGCTCGATGGTCTGACGAATCCACCAGGTTGCGTAGGTCGAAAAGCGGAAGCCACGTTCGGGGTCGAACTTTTCTACCGCCCGAATCAGTCCGAGGTTGCCCTCTTCGATCAGGTCCAGCAGCGACAAGCCACGATTGACATAGCGTCGGGCGATTTTCACCACCAGCCGCAGGTTGCTTTCAATCATGCGTTTGCGCCCGGCCGGATCGCCACTTTGCGACAAGCGTGCAAAGTGAACTTCTTCTTCGGGGGACAGCAGAGGGGAAAAGCCGATTTCATTGAGGTACAGCTGCGTGGCATCGAGCGCACGCGTGTAATCGATGTACTTGTGTTGCTTTAACGAGGCGGAGTGTCTGGATTTGGCACGAACGGAAGGTGGAGCAGCCCCTTCATCATTCGACATCGAATCCGTACCGATGCCGGTCTCCATCAGGAGAACCTCATCGTCGATGTCAAACTCCGGCACTTCTTTACTGAGAGCCATTGTTATAGTCCTTTGGTGAGTTCGACCTCAGGCTCAAGCGGCGCCTTTATCCTTGGCAACGCTGGAGCCTGTTCCCTCTACGTGACGGAACAGGCTGGTAACAAATCAACGACGTGGCAGGAACTGCAGCGGATCTACAGGTTTACCTTGTCGGCGAATCTCAAAATGCAGTTTCACCCGGTCTGTACCCGTTGACCCCATTTCGGCAATTGTCTGTCCGACCTTGACCTGCTGCCCCTCCCGAACCAACAGCCTGCGGTTGTGACCGTAGGCACTGACGTAGGTGTCGCTGTGTTTGATGATGACCAATTCGCCGTAGCCCCTTAAGCCACTCCCGGCGTATACCACCGTCCCATCAGACGCAGCTAAAACAGGCTGTCCCAAATCCCCGGCGATATCAATTCCTTTATTCAAACTACCGTTTGAAGAGAATTTTCCAATGAGAATGCCATTAGAAGGCCACCCCCAGCCGGTCGGGGCCGGGCCTGCGGGAGGCATCGGAGCGGGTGCTGGCTTGTTGGCGACGGACGGTGCAACCACCGTTGTCGTCGTAGTTGCGCCATTTGGCTGGCGCCGGATTACTGTGGTTTTACTCGACGATGAAGGCGCCGAATCGGCCGGGCTGGCCACCGCCGTCGGCGTTGAACCGGTGCGACCGTCAAAGCGAATCGTCTGACCCGGATGTATCGTGTAAGGCGTAGGAATGTTGTTGCGTGCGGCGAGGGCTTTGTAGTCCCAGCCGTAGCGAAAGGCGATGGAGAACAAGGTGTCTTTAGGTCGAACCACATACTGACCCGTGGTCACTGCCGGACGCTGGGCCACGGCATTGTTGCGATCGACGACGCGTACGTCGCTCGACTTATTGCTGGAACAACCGACCAGCAAGGTACTCAAGACTAGGCCAGTCACCAGGCGCTGAAAGCTCGTTATACCCATTCGCTGCGCAATGACTGTGAGACTCACCCGCCGCTCCCTTTGTGGTGGCTGAAATATTGAATTGCCGTGCTCCCGGCATGAAGTGTCACCAGTATAACGGGCTGTGCAGGCTTTACCTTTAATGAAGCGAAGCACACGTTTGCTACCTGACGATGAAACCCGTTTAACCGATCGACGCCGCTGTAAGACAGAGGCAATCGAAGAGAATTCACCGCGCCCGGACAAATGCTCAGGCCAGGGGGCCGTTGAGCAATGGAACGAAACGCACCGCCCCCAGAACACGTCTGGAAAACCCGTGTTCTTCGCGGATGATCAGCATCAACTGTTGCACTTCACCCGAACCGACCGGTATGACCAGTCGCCCTCCAGGTGCCAACTGATCGAGCAAGGCCTGAGGTACATCGGTCGCCACCGCCGTCACGATAATGCCGTTATACGGCGCCAGCGCAGGCCAGCCTTCCCAACCATCGCCCCAGCGGAAAACCACATTGCGCAAGTTCAGATCAACCAGGCGTTCCTTGGCCCGGTCCTGCAGAACCTTGATGCGCTCGACGGAAAAAACCCGCTCGACCAGTTGCGACAGGATTGCGGTCTGATAACCCGACCCTGTGCCGATTTCCATTACCTTGTCCAGAGGCCCCGCCTCCAGCAGCAGCTCGCTCATGCGGGCCACCATGTAAGGCTGGGAGATCGTCTGGTTGTTACCGATCGGCAACGCCGTGTCTTCGTAGGCACGGTGTGCCAGCGCTTCGTCGACAAACAGGTGTCGTGGCGTAAGGCGGATCACTTCCAGCACCTTGGTATTGGAAATGCCTTCCTCGTACAACCGCTGAATCAGACGCTCGCGGGTACGTTGCGAGGTCATCCCGATACCGCGATGCATCGGGTCTTGTTCACGAGCCATCAGCGCAGTCCCTCCAGCCAGCCGTCGAGACTTGCGAAAGCATCATTGAAGGTGCGATCCAGTTGCAGCGGCGTGATGGATACATAGCCTTGCATCACCGCATGGAAGTCGGTGCCCGGGCCGCCGTCTTCGGCGTCCCCTGCGGCGGCGATCCAGTAGCCGGACTTGCCGCGCGGGTCGACCACTTTCATCGGTGCCGCGGCGCGGGCGCGATGGCCGAGGCGCGTCAGCTGGATTCCGCGGATGTGGTCCAGCGGCAAATTGGGAATGTTCACGTTCAGCACCGTGCGCGGTGGCAGGTCAAGGTCAGCGTGGGCTTCCACCAGTTTGCGCGCAAAGTAAGCGGCTGTGGGAAGGTTCTCGACCTGCCGTGAGACCAACGAAAAGGCAAACGATGGCCGCTTCAGGAAACGCCCCTCGAGGGCCGCTGCCACGGTACCGGAATACAACACATCGTCCCCCAGGTTGGCGCCCAGGTTAATGCCGGAAACCACCATGTCCGCTTCGCGTTCCAGCAAGCCGTTGAGGCCCAGGTGCACGCAATCGGTCGGTGTGCCATTAAGGCTGATAAAGCCGTTGGCCAGGGTTTGCGGGTGCAACGGACGGTCGAGCGTCAGCGAACTGCTGGCGCCGCTTTTGTCCTGGTCCGGGGCGATAACCACGCATTCGGTGTAATCCGCCAGCGCAGCATAAAGCGCGGCGAGACCGGGTGCGGTTACCCCATCGTCGTTAGAAATCAGAATACGCATGGGCTGTCCGTCTGCCCCACCGGCACCAGATCAACAAGCTCGCGCACCAATACAGTGGCAAAGCATCCGGCCGGCAGGACGAATTCCAGTTGCAGAATGTCAGGCTCGGGATAATGCCACGTCAACCCACCAATGGGCAGCCGCAGGATGCGACGTTCGTGGCTCATTCCAGCGTTAATCAACCAATCGCGAAGGTCTGCTTCGCGGGCGGCGATTGCCTGCTCCAGTTCATGGACAGCGCCCGTCGCCGGCGAGTCACCTTCACCCCACTGCGGGCCGGTCGGGTGCAGGTCGAGAATCGCCAGTCGCGGGTCGCTGCACTCGGCCTCACCGGCCGGGAAAAAACTGCGGCTGTCGGTAAACGCCAACAGATCGCCAACCTGCGCTTGCTGCCAGGTGCCATCAGCGACGCGCGCCGCCAACACTTGGTTAAACAGAAAACTGCGGGCAGTGGAAAGCAGACGCGAACGCACATTGCGCTGCTCCGGCAAGGCCTTGCGCGCGGCCCAGCTACGGGCATCGACCACGTTGCCACCGTCAAAGCCGAAACGCTGGGCGCCGAAATAATTCGGAATACCTTGTTTGGCGATCAGTTGCAGACGCGCTTCGATCGCCGCTTTATCGCCAGCGAATTGCGTGAGGCGCAAGGTAAAACCGTTGGCCGAGTGGGCACCGCGTTGCAGCTTGCGTTTGTGCCGACCGGTCTTGAGGATTTTCAGCGTATCGTTTTCCGCCGCCGACAGATCAGGGTCGGCCTTGCCCGGCAGTTGCACGCTGAACCACTGACGCGTCAACGCCTGACGATCCTTGAGACCGGCGTAACTGACGGTGCGCAACGGCACGCCCGCAGCCTTGGCGATTCGACGTGCGGCCTCTTCGGTATTCAGGCCGCGTTTTTCCACCCAGATCCACAGGTGCTCGCCGTCGCCGCTGAGCGGAATATTGAGGACTTCATCGACCTGGAAATCTTCCGCCGTAGCTTTCAGTACAGCGGTGCCGAGGGCTTCACCATAGGCACGCGGGCCAAGCAATTGCAGTTCGTTCATGCGCGCAGCAACAAGGCAACGGAGTGCACGGCAATACCTTCTTCGCGACCGACAAAGCCGAGCTTTTCGGTGGTGGTAGCTTTCACGTTCACTTGATCCAACTCAACTTGAAGATCCGCGGCAATCAGCGCACGCATCGATTCGATATGCGGGGCCATTTTCGGCGCCTGGGCGACGATGGTGTTATCGACGTTGCCGACTTTCCAGCCCTTGGCGTGGACCAGTGCGACGACATGACGCAACAGCACACGGCTATCGGCACCCTTGAATGTCGGGTCGGTGTCCGGGAAATGCTTGCCGATATCACCCAGCGCAGCAGCGCCGAGCAAGGCATCGCTCAAGGCGTGCAGCAGGACGTCACCGTCGGAATGAGCGAGCAGCCCGAAGCCGTGTGCAATGCGCACGCCGCCCAGAGTAATGAAATCGCCTTCAGCGAAACGGTGCACATCATAGCCGTGGCCAATACGCATAAAAAAACGCCCCGATTTTTGTCAGGGCGTGATTCTACCTGCTTTGTCAGTCATTAGGCGCTTAGAGCACGTCCATGATGCTGCAAGTGTTCATCGATGAAGCTGGCGATGAAGAAATAGCTATGGTCGTAGCCCGGTTGCAAGCGCAACGTCAGCGGATGACCGGCCAGTTTGGCCGCCTGTTGCAAGGCTTCAGGCTTGAGCTGGGTGGCGAGAAAATCATCTCGATCACCTTGGTCGACCAACAGCGGCAGCTTCTCGTCAGCCTCGGCAATCAGCGCACAGGCATCCCACTCGCGCCACTTCGAACGGTCTTCGCCGAGGTAACGGGAAAAGGCTTTCTGACCCCACGGGCAATCCATCGGATTGTTGATCGGCGAGAACGCCGAAACCGACTGATAGCGCCCCGGATTGCGCAACGCACAGACCAGCGCGCCGTGACCGCCCATGGAGTGGCCGCTGATACCGCGTTTGTCCGAAGCAGGGAAATGGGCTTCGACCAATGCCGGCAATTCCTGCACGACATAGTCATGCATCCGATAGTGCCGCGACCAGGGTTCCTGCGTGGCATTCAGATAAAACCCGGCGCCCAGGCCGAAGTCCCAGGCACCGTCCGGATCACCCGGCACATCGGGACCGCGCGGGCTGGTGTCCGGGGCAACGATGATCAACCCAAGCTCGGCGGCCATGCGCATGGCGCCGGCCTTTTGCATGAAGTTTTCGTCGGTGCAGGTCAGGCCGGACAACCAGTACAGCACCGGCAGTTTGCCGCCCTGCTCCGCTTGCGGCGGCAGGTACACGGCAAACACCATGTCGCAACCGAGCACGTCGGAGCGGTGCCGGTAGCGTTTGTGCCAGCCGCCGAAGCTTTTCTGGCAGGAGATATTTTCCAGGCTCATGACCGACCTCAGAAATGGATGACGGAACGGATGCTTTTTCCTTCATGCATCAGGTCGAAAGCCTTGTTGATATCTTCCAGGCCCATGGTGTGGGTGATGAACGTATCCAGCGGGATTTCCCCGGTCTCGGCCATTTCGACATAGCTCGGCAACTCGGTACGACCGCGCACACCGCCGAACGCCGAACCGCGCCAGACGCGACCGGTGACCAACTGGAATGGGCGGGTAGCGATTTCCTGACCGGCACCGGCGACGCCGATGATCACCGACTCGCCCCAGCCCTTGTGGCAGCACTCAAGTGCGGCGCGCATCAATTGGACATTGCCGATGCATTCGAAGGAAAAATCGACGCCGCCATCGGTCATGTCGACGATGACTTCCTGGATCGGACGGTCGAAGTCTTTCGGGTTCACGCAGTCGGTTGCACCCAACTGTTTGGCGATCTCGAATTTGGCCGGGTTGATGTCGATGGCGATGATGCGCGCAGCCTTGGCTTTTACCGCGCCAATGACCGCCGACAGACCAATACCGCCAAGACCGAAAATCGCCACGGTATCACCCGGTTTCACCTTGGCTGTATTGAGTACCGCGCCAATGCCGGTGGTGACACCGCAGCCCAGCAGGCAGACTTTTTCCAGTGGCGCTTCTTTAGGAATCTTGGCGACGGAGATTTCCGGCAGCACGGTGTATTCGGAGAACGTCGAAGTGCCCATGTAGTGGAAAATCGGCTGGCCCTTGTAGGAAAAACGCGTGGTGCCATCTGGCATCAGGCCTTTGCCCTGGGTCGCACGAATCGCCTGGCACAGGTTGGTCTTGCCCGACAGGCAGAATTTGCACTGGCGGCATTCCGGGGTGTACAGCGGGATCACATGATCGCCGACAGCAACCGAGGTCACGCCCTCGCCAATCGCTTCAACCACCGCGCCACCTTCGTGGCCGAGGATCGACGGGAAGATTCCTTCCGGGTCAGCGCCCGACAGGGTGTAGGCATCGGTATGACAGACACCGGAGGCAACCACACGCAACAGAACTTCACCGGCCTTGGGCAGGGCGACATCGACTTCAACGATCTCGAGGGGTTTCTTGGCCTCGAAGGCAACGGCGGCGCGCGACTTGATCATGATAGTTCTCCAGTGAATAAAACGAGACAGTGAGTGTAATACAGCGCCTTACGGTGAATAATCCGGACAAAAGCAAAACATTATTGCCACACAGGGATAATCGTTAATGTCCGAGAACCGCTGGGAAGGTATCGACGAGTTCGTCGCCGTGGCCGAGTGCAGCCAGTTTACGGCGGCGGCAGAGCGTCTTGGGGTGTCTTCCTCCCACATCAGTCGCCAAATAGTACGCCTCGAAGAACGCCTTCAGACGCGCCTGCTTTACCGCAGCACCCGGCGAGTCACGCTGACCGAAGCCGGGCAAACGTTTTTGCAGCATTGCCAACGGTTGCAGGACGGTCGTGAAGAAGCGCTCAGAGCCGTCGGCGACCTGACCAGCGAGCCCAAAGGCATGTTGCGCATGACCTGCGCAGTGGCCTATGGCGAGCGCTTTATCGTGCCGCTGGTGACGCGATTCATGGGGCTTTATCCGCAACTGCGGATTGATATCGAGCTGAGCAACCGTCAACTCGACCTGGTGCATGAAGGTCTGGATCTGGCGATCCGCCTCGGCCGCCTTCAGGACTCACGACTGGTGGCAACGCGACTGGCACCGCGACGCATGTATTTGTGTGCGTCGCCGTCCTACCTGGAACGGTATGGTCGCCCACATAGCTTGTCGGAATTGAGCCGCCACAACTGCCTCATCGGTAGTTCGGACCTGTGGCAACTGGAACAGAACGGGCGGGAATTTTCCCAGCGGGTGCAGGGAAACTGGCGTTGCAACAGTGGGCAAGCGGTGCTGGATGCGGCGTTACAGGGCGTCGGGCTCTGTCAGCTGCCGGATTACTACGTGCTGGAGCATCTGAAAACCGGAGATTTGATTTCGCTGCTGGAGGCTCATCAGCCGCCGAACACTGCCGTTTGGGCGCTTTATCCACAGCAGCGGCATCTGTCGCCGAAGGTGCGCAAGTTGGTGGATTATTTGAAGGAAGGGTTGGCCGAAAGGCCGGAGTATCGGAGCTAGGCGTTCAACGGTGTGCCTGCAAGAGATCGGGGGCCTGGAATACCGCAATCGCGAGCAGGCTCACTCCTACAGTGGACGGGGGAGAACATAAATCCTGCGTACACCAATGAACCTTGTAGGAGTGAGCCTGCTCGCGATTGGGGACAACTAGAACCAAGGTCAATCAGCGGCGGTTAGCCCAGCGCTGTCTCAACCATTCAAGATCTTCGGGACGTGTGACCTTGAGATTGTCGGAACGCCCTTCGATAAGGCGTGGCGATGAACCAGCCCACTCCATCGCCGACGCTTCATCAGTGATCACCGCATCCGCCACCAGACTGTCCGCCAACGCCCGATGCAACGCACCAAGTCGAAACATCTGTGGCGTATACGCCTGCCAGATCACGCTGCGATCCACGGTTTCAACGACACGACCGTGCTTGTCGACCCGCTTCAGGGTATCGCGTGCCGGAACCGCCAGCAGCCCGCCGACCGGATCGTCAGCCAGTTCAACCAGCAACTTGTCCAGATCATCGCGGCTCAGATTCGGCCGCGCAGCATCGTGGACCAACACCCAATCCTCATCGTCCGCACCCAACGCATGCAAGTGCAGCAAGGCATTGAGCACCGACCCGGAACGCTCGGCGCCACCATCAACGCGTTGAATACGCGAATCGCCGGCGCATGCCAGATTGGGCCAATAAGGATCATCAACAGCCAGACTGACCACCAGCCCCTTCAGGGAAGGATGATCAAGGAAACAGCCAAGGCTGTGTTCAAGAATAGTGCGCCCGCCCAGGTGCAAGTATTGCTTGGGACGGTCTGCGGCCATACGGGCACCGACGCCCGCGGCAGGGATAACGGCCCAGAAGGCCGGTAACGAGGAATTCATTGAGCCAACTGGTAAAGGGTTTCACCGTCCTTGACCATGCCCAGCTCATGGCGAGCCCGCTCTTCAACGGTCTCCATGCCCTTTTTCAACTCACTGACTTCGGCGTCCATGACCCGATTGCGCTCCAGCAGGCCTTCGTTCTCAGCATGTTGATCCGCGATCTGCTGAGTCAGCTCGGCCACTTGCGCCAGACTGCCATTACCCACCCACAGGCGGTATTGCAGGCCAGCCAGCAACAAGAGCAAGACGAGGAACAACCAATTGGGACTGCGCATCGAATATCAGGTATCCAGTGAAAAAAGACAGCCATGCCAAAACTTTGAAGCTTCTGATAGCACGAAGCCTGGAAAATCCAGGCTTGTGCTCTTAAGGCATCAGATTAGTGGCAAAAACGTCGCTGTCGCGATTTTTCCGACACAATCCGGTGTCTTTTTACCTTCTACAGCTTAACCGCGGAACTCGCTACGGCCGTTGTACTTGGCTTTGCCGTTCAACTGCTCTTCGATACGCAGCAGTTGGTTGTACTTGGAAACGCGATCGGAACGGCACAGGGAGCCGGTCTTGATCTGGCCAGCCGAAGTGCCCACTGCCAGGTCGGCAATGGTCGAATCTTCGGTTTCGCCGGAGCGGTGCGAGATCACGGCAGTGTAACCGGCGGCCTTGGCCATCTGGATGGCTTCCAGGGTTTCGGTCAGGGTGCCGATCTGGTTGAACTTGATCAGGATCGAGTTGGCGATCTTTTTATCGATGCCTTCTTTCAGGATCTTGGTGTTGGTCACGAACAGGTCGTCGCCTACCAGCTGGGTTTTCTCGCCGATCTTGTCGGTGAGGATTTTCCAGCCAGCCCAGTCGGACTCGTCCAGGCCATCTTCGATGGAGATGATCGGGTAACGCTCGGTCAGGCCTTTCAGGTAATCGGCGAAACCTTCAGCGGTGAACACCTGGCCTTCGCCGGACAGGTTGTACTTGCCGCCTTCGTAGAACTCGCTGGCCGCGCAGTCCAGTGCCAGGGTCACGTCGGTGCCCAGCTTGTAACCGGCGTTGGCCACGGCTTCGGAGATCACTTTCAAAGCGTCTTCGTTGGAAGCCAGGTTCGGTGCGAAACCACCTTCGTCACCGACGGCAGTGCTCAGGCCACGGGCCTTCAACACAGCTTTGAGGTGATGGAAAATCTCGGTGCCCATGCGCAGACCTTCCGAGAAAGACTTGGCGCCAACCGGCTGAACCATGAATTCCTGGATGTCGACGTTGTTATCGGCGTGCTCGCCACCGTTGATGATGTTCATCATCGGAACCGGCATCGAGTAAACACCCGGGGTGCCGTTCAGGTTGGCGATGTGAGCGTACAGCGGCAGGTCCTGGTCCTGAGCTGCTGCCTTGGCCGCGGCCAGGGAAACGGCGAGGATCGCGTTGGCGCCCAGGGAGCCTTTGTTTTCAGTACCGTCCAGCTTGATCATCGCGTGATCCAGCGCTTTCTGATCGCTTGGATCTGTACCTTTCAACAGGTCGCGGATCGGACCGTTGATGTTGGCGACGGCTTTCAGAACGCCTTTGCCCAGGTAACGGCTCTTGTCGCCATCACGCAGCTCGAGCGCTTCACGCGAGCCAGTGGAAGCACCGGACGGCGCGCAAGCGCTGCCGATGATGCCGTTATCGAGAAGCACGTCCGCTTCCACGGTGGGGTTGCCACGGGAGTCGAGAACTTCACGACCTTTGATGTCGACGATTTTTGCCATTGTTGTAAACACTCCAAAGTTGACGAAAACGACGCAGCTGAAGGAAATCTTTTATCGCCGGCAAGTGATGTGCAACGGGCAGACTTGCGGACGATAAGGCTCAGGCCCGAGGGCCTGAGCAACAAATCGTGCGGTACTTTACCGGAGAAATGAGGATTACGCGGTTTCTACCGTCGGAAAACTCTTCACCAGTTCGTCCAAAGCTTTGAGCTGGGCCAGGAATGGCTCCAGTTTGTCCAGACGCAAGGCGCAAGGGCCGTCGCATTTGGCGTTGTCCGGGTCCGGGTGGGCTTCGAGGAACAGACCGGCCAGTGACTGGCTGATCCCGGCTTTCGCCAGATCGAGGACCTGGGCGCGACGACCGCCGGCGGAATCGGCACGACCGCCAGGCATTTGCAGCGCGTGGGTCACGTCGAAGAACACCGGGTACTCGAACTGCTTCATGATGCCGAAGCCAAGCATGTCGACCACCAGGTTGTTGTAGCCGAAGCTCGAACCACGCTCGCAGAGGATCAACTGATCGTTACCCGCTTCCACGCACTTGTTCAGGATGTGTTTCATTTCCTGAGGTGCGAGGAACTGGGCTTTCTTGATGTTGATCACCGCACCGGTCTTGGCCATCGCGACCACGAGGTCGGTCTGGCGCGACAGGAAGGCCGGCAGCTGGATGATGTCGCAGACTTCAGCGACGACCGCGGCCTGTTCAGGCTCGTGGACGTCAGTGATGATCGGCACGCCGAAGGCTTGCTTGATGTCCTGGAAAATCCGCATGCCCTCTTCCAGACCGGGGCCACGGTAAGAGGTCACGGAAGAACGGTTGGCCTTGTCGAAGCTGGCCTTGAACACGTAAGGGATACCGAGTTTCTCGGTGACCTTCACGTATTCTTCGCAGACCTGCATCGCCATGTCGCGGCTTTCCAGCACGTTCATGCCACCGAAAAGCACCATTGGCTTGTCGTTGGCAATCTCGATATCGCCTACGCGGATGATCTTCTGCGCCATAAGGTTCAAGCCTTCTTCTGGTGTTGAGCCAAAGCTGCTTTGACGAAGCCGCTGAACAACGGGTGACCGTCGCGTGGCGTCGAGGTGAACTCAGGGTGGAACTGGCAAGCGACGAACCATGGATGATCCGGGGCTTCGACCACTTCAACCAGCGCGCCATCACCGGAGCGACCGGAGATTTTCAGACCGGCTTCCATGATTTTCGGCAGCAGGTTGTTGTTCACTTCGTAGCGGTGACGGTGACGCTCGACGATCACGTCCTTACCGTAGCAACCGTGAACCAGGGAACCCGGCTCCAGCAGGCAATCCTGCGCGCCGAGACGCATGGTGCCGCCCAGATCGGAGGTTTCGGTACGGGTTTCGACGGCGCCGGTGGCGTCTTCCCACTCGGTGATCAGACCCACGACCGGGTGACCGCTTGCACGATCGAACTCGGTGGAGTTGGCGTCTTTCCAGCCCATGACGTTACGAGCGAACTCGATGACCGCCACTTGCATGCCCAGGCAGATGCCGAGGTACGGAACCTTGTTTTCGCGAGCGTACTGGACGGCGGTGATCTTGCCTTCCACGCCACGCAGACCGAAGCCGCCTGGAACCAGAATCGCGTCGACGCCTTCCAGCAGCGCGGTGCCCTGGTTTTCGATGTCTTCGGAATCGATGTAGCGCAGGTTGACCTTGGTGCGGTTGCTGATGCCGGCGTGACTCATCGCTTCGATCAGCGACTTGTAGGCGTCCAGCAATTCCATGTACTTGCCGACCATGGCGATGGTGACTTCGTGCTCAGGATTGAGCTTGGCGTCAACCACGGCTTCCCACTCGGACAGATCGGCGCCGCCGCATTGCAGGCCGAAACGCTCGACCACAAAATCATCCAGGCCTTGCGAATGCAGGATGCCCGGGATCTTGTAGATGGTGTCGGCGTCTTCCAGCGCGATCACCGCACGTTCTTCAACGTTGGTGAACTGAGCGATCTTGCGACGCGAGGAGATGTCGATCGGGTGATCGGAGCGGCACACCAGCACGTCAGGTTGCAGGCCGATGGAGCGCAGCTCCTTGACCGAGTGCTGGGTTGGCTTGGTTTTGGTTTCGCCGGCAGTGGCGATGTACGGCACCAGTGTCAGGTGCATCAGCATCGCGCGCTTGGCGCCGACTTCGAAACGCAGCTGGCGGATGGCTTCGAGGAACGGTTGGGATTCGATGTCACCCACGGTGCCACCGATCTCGACCATGGCCACGTCGGCATCGCCGGCGCCCTTGATGATCCGGCGCTTGATTTCGTCGGTGATGTGCGGGATCACCTGGATGGTGGCGCCCAGGTAATCACCACGGCGCTCTTTGCGCAGGACGTGTTCGTAGACACGGCCGGTGGTGAAGTTGTTGTTCTGGGTCATGGTCGTGCGGATGAACCGCTCGTAGTGACCCAGGTCCAGGTCGGTCTCGGCGCCGTCGTGGGTGACGAACACTTCACCGTGCTGGAACGGGCTCATGGTGCCCGGATCGACGTTGATGTACGGATCCAGCTTCAGCATGGTGACCTTAAGTCCCCGCGCCTCCAGGATGGCCGCCAATGAAGCCGATGCAATGCCTTTCCCCAATGAAGAAACAACACCGCCCGTGACGAATATGTAGCGCGTCATGAAAAACCCTAGAAGTCTGCGTTAAAGCGGTCCGAGCCGCCGGGGAAAGCGAAGGAAGGCCGAAGCCCCCGATCACCTGCATTAATCACAGTGCACCTTTCAAAAAAACCGCCGCGTTGGGACAGACCGGAAGATGAAACACCGGTACGTTGCTCGCTACACATTTTTTGGAATCGCCCAGCAAAGACTGCTTGGTAATCGGCAACTCCTGCAATTCAGGCGAATCCACAGAAGTTGTATCAAGAAGGGAGCGTAGTCTACCGGAAAGCCCCTTTCAGCTCAAACCTTGATCTTCGTTCGGTGGCTGCCAATGCAAATTCCAGCCGTCCTGCTCACTGCCATTCAAACCACGCAGCCTCGCTACCGCCAGCAATTGCTCGCCCTGATAGAGCAGCGGCAATCGGCCACGGACGAAGCCCGGGACCCCACGTTCGTTGAGCAAACGCTTCAGATCACGATGGCCGCGCTCGGGCAGACTCATGACCTCACCCCCTTCACGATAGCGGATATGCAGCGGTCCATCGGGGGGTTGACCGGTGAGCAAGAGCACGCCGTTGTCCGGCAACACCAGCGATAGCGAGGGATCAGGCCAATCAGGCGCGGGCGGCGGCGTTCGCAGCCAGCAGCCCGACAGCCACCAGATCCGCCCGTTCGCCCGATGCAATTCCCCATCGGCCAAGCGCCAGACCGGAGAGGCATCCGCAGCAGCATCACGAAAATCTTCCCAACCCGACCAATGGTCGCTATCCGGTAAACGGGTCAGTGCCGAGAGCCAGTGACTTACCGCATTTCGCTGGCGAGCGGCGGACAGGCTGGCGAGCGTAGAAAGCTCAAGTGACGGCACACCCAGCCAATCGAATTCACTGATGGAGCTGGCCCGGGCCAGATCGATTTGCGCCAACTCATCGAGCAGTTCTTGCGCTTCGCTCAGATGCGCGGCGCTGCGAGCCATAGTCGCCATCGCTTGAGGCCAGCGTTCGGTCAGCACCGGGAACACCTGATTGCGCAAGTAATTACGCGAGAAACGTCGATCCTGATTGGAAGGATCCTCGATCCAGCTCAATGAGTACTGGTTCGCGTAACCCTCCAACTCTGCTCGCGAGACATCGAGCAAGGGTCGCACCAGATGCCCTTTGCCCAACACACGTTGACGTGGCATCCCTGACAACCCTCTCGCCCCTGCCCCACGCAGCAATCGGAACAACAGGGTTTCCGCCTGATCATCACGATGCTGGGCGGTCAATAGCACTTCATTGGCTTGAGTAGCCTCGATGAACGCACCATAACGCGCGTCACGGGCTGCACGCTCAAGGCTGGCGCCGGGCTGAACCTGGACGTGAACGACCTGTAGCGGTATTCCCAGCGCATCACAGACTGACTGGCAATGCTCCGGCCACGCATCGGCCGCAGACTGAAGGCCGTGATGAATGTGGATAGCTTTCAGCTCAGGGAGGTGTTCGGTTTTGGCGAGATGGGCGAGAAGGTGCAAAAGGACCGTGGAGTCGAGTCCACCGGAGAAGGCGACGTGCCAGGTTGTGGCGTTGCGCCACGGAGCCAGGGTTTTCAGCAGATTAGCGGGGAGGTCCGGTTTGAAAGGTTTCATCTCAAAATGCCGCCGCAATCCGGTACAGAATCACTACTTCAAAACTGCGAGGACCAAATGTAGGAGCCGGCTTGCCGGCGATGGGATCGGTCATACACCGCCAGCCTCAAGGCCGCCATCGCCGGCAAGCCGGCTCCTACATTAGTACTGCGTCAATCTCAGAGACCGTAGCTCATCAGTCGCTCGTAACGGCGCTTGAGCAGCGCTTCGTTGTCGAACTTCTTCAGCATCGCCAGTTGCGAGGTCAGCTCGGCACGGATCGATGCAGCGGCCGCCACCGGGTCGCGATGAGCGCCGCCCAGAGGTTCGCCGATCACCTTATCAACGATGCCCAGGCCTTTCAGGCGCTCGGCGGTGATGCCCATGGCTTCTGCAGCATCCGGCGCTTTTTCGGCGGTCTTCCACAGAATCGACGCACAACCTTCCGGCGAAATCACCGCGTAGGTCGAGTACTGCAGCATGTTCAACTGATCGCACACGCCAATTGCCAGTGCACCACCGGAACCACCTTCACCGATTACGGTGGCGATGATCGGGGTTTTCAGGCGAGCCATGACACGCAGGTTCCAGGCAATCGCTTCGCTCTGGTTGCGCTCTTCAGCGTCGATGCCCGGGTAAGCACCCGGCGTATCGATGAAGGTCAGGATCGGCATTTTGAAGCGCTCGGCCATTTCCATCAGGCGGCACGCCTTGCGATAGCCTTCCGGACGCGGCATGCCGAAGTTGCGGCGAACCTTCTCGCGCACTTCGCGGCCTTTCTGGTGACCGATGATCATCACTGGCTGGTCATCCAGACGGGCCACGCCACCAACGATGGCAGCGTCGTCGGAGAAGTGACGGTCGCCGTGCAGCTCGTCGAACTCGGTGAAGATGTGTTCGATGTAGTCCAGGGTGTATGGACGTTTCGGGTGACGCGCCAGACGCGCGATCTGCCAGCTGGTCAGCTTGCCGAAAATGTCTTCGGTCAGCGTGCTGCTTTTGTCCTGCAGGCGGGAGATCTCATCGCCGATATTCAGCGAATTGTCGTTACCGACCAAGCGCAACTCTTCGATCTTGGCTTGCAGGTCGGCGATCGGCTGTTCGAAATCTAGAAAATTCGGGTTCATAGGCGTCCGTCTTGGGTCGACGTCCAAGAGAGCTTGGGCCGGCCGGTTGTCTATTCGCGCCCTACCTTAAGGGAGAGGCGCGTTCAGGTCGAGATTAAAAATTCAGGTCGAGATCAGGGCGTTCAGTTGCTACCTGACCGTCAACGGTATTGGAGGAAGACGTTGTCTCGCCCGAACTGGTCACGCAAGGCTTGAATCAACGCATCCGCCGGGTCGATTCGCCAGGTCTCGCCGAACTGCAGCAAGGCCTTCGCATCGGGGCTCGTGTACTCCATGGTGATCGGGCACGCACCTCGGTGACGCTTGAACAGCTCACCCAGCCAGCGTAGCTGATCGCCTTTCAAATCCTTGGTCTGCAGCTTCAAGCGCAAACTTTCGGCCAGGTTGGTGCGCGCATCTTCCATGCTCATCACCCGCTTGACCCGCAGGCGCAAACCGCCGGAGAAATCGTCGTTGCTGACTTCGCCTTCGACAACAACCATCGCATCAGTCTGCAACAGCGACTGCGCCGAATGGAACGCATCGGCAAACAACGAAGCTTCGATCCGCCCAGAGCGATCGTCAAGGGTGATGAACCCCATCTTGTCGCCCTTTTTGTTCTTCATCACACGCAGGGCAATGATCATCCCCGCAACGGTCTGAGTATCGCGAGCCGGCTTCAGGTCGATGATGCGCTGGCGGGCAAAACGGCGGATTTCACCTTCGTATTCGTCGATCGGGTGACCAGTCAAGTACAGGCCCAGGGTGTCTTTCTCCCCTTTCAGGCGCTCCTTCAGGGTCAGCTCTTTCGCCTTGCGGTGATTGGCGTAGACGTCGGCGTCTGCCTCGACGAACAGCCCGCCAAACAGATCGGCGTGACCACTGTCGTGGGTGCGAGCGGTTTGTTCGGCGGCCTTGATCGCCCCTTCCATCGCATTCAGCAGCACCGCGCGGTTCTGGTCGATGCTCGCCTGATAGGCTTTCGGCTCGTCATGGAAATACGGGCCCAGACGATCCAGCGCACCGCTGCGGATCAAACCGTCGAGGGTGCGCTTGTTGATGCGCTTGAGGTCAACACGGGCGCAGAAATCGAACAGATCCTTGAACGGACCGTCCTGACGCGCCTCGGTAATCGCCTCTACCGGGCCTTCGCCCACACCCTTGATTGCGCCGAGGCCGTAAATGATGCGGCCTTCGTCGTTCACCGTGAACTTGAACTCCGAAGTATTCACATCCGGCGCGTCGAGACGCAGCTTCATGGTGCGAATTTCTTCGATCAAGGTCACGACCTTGTCGGTGTTGTGCATATCCGCCGACAGTACCGCGGCCATGAACGGCGCCGGGTAGTGCGTTTTCAGCCACGCGGTCTGGTACGACACCAGCCCGTAGGCGGCGGAGTGGGATTTGTTGAAGCCGTAACCGGCGAATTTCTCAACCAGGTCAAAAATGTTACCGGCCAGGTCGGCTTCGATATTGTTGGTCTTGCAACCTTCAATGAAACCGCCGCGCTGCTTGGCCATTTCTTCGGGCTTTTTCTTACCCATAGCCCGCCGCAGCATGTCCGCACCGCCGAGGGTGTAACCGGCCATGACCTGGGCGATCTGCATCACCTGTTCCTGATACAGGATGATGCCGTAAGTCGGTGCCAGTACCGGTTTCAGGCCTTCGTACTGGTAATCCGAGTGCGGGTACGCGAGTTCGGCGCGGCCGTGCTTACGGTTGATAAAGTCGTCAACCATGCCGGATTGCAAAGGGCCCGGACGGAACAGGGCCACCAGTGCGATCAAGTCTTCCAGGCAGTCGGGCTTGAGCTTTTTGATCAGCTCTTTCATGCCGCGCGACTCGAGCTGGAACACCGCGGTGGTTTCCGCTTTTTGCAGCAGCGTGTAGGTCGGCTTGTCGTCCAGCGGGATGAACGCGATGTCCAGCGGCGGTTCGTTGACCTTGGCGCGGTCGCGGTTGATGGTTTTCAGCGCCCAGTCGATGACCGTCAGGGTCCGCAGACCGAGGAAGTCGAACTTCACCAGGCCGGCGGCTTCAACGTCGTCCTTGTCGAACTGGGTTACCAGGCCGTCACCGGCCTCGTCGCAATAGATCGGCGAGAAGTCGGTCAGCTTGGTCGGCGCGATAACCACACCACCGGCGTGTTTACCGACGTTACGCACGACGCCTTCAAGCTTGCGCGCCATTTCCCAGATTTCCGCGGCTTCTTCATCGACCTTGATGAAGTCACGGAGGATTTCTTCCTGCTCGTAGGCTTTTTCCAGGGTCATGCCGACTTCGAACGGAATCATCTTCGACAGACGATCCGCCAGGCCGTAGGACTTGCCTTGCACCCGCGCCACGTCACGGACCACAGCCTTGGCGGCCATGGAACCGAAAGTGATGATCTGGCTTACCGCGTTGCGCCCGTATTTCTCGGCCACGTAGTCGATTACGCGGTCACGACCGTCCATGCAGAAGTCAACGTCGAAGTCGGGCATGGAGACCCGTTCCGGGTTGAGGAACCGCTCGAACAGCAGGTCATATTCCAGCGGGTCGAGGTCGGTGATTTTCTGCACATAGGCCACCAGCGACCCGGCACCCGATCCACGGCCAGGGCCTACCGGCACGCCGTTGCTCTTGGCCCACTGGATAAAGTCCATCACGATCAGGAAGTAACCGGGAAAGCCCATCTGGATGATGATATCCAGCTCGAAATTCAACCGGTCGACGTAGACCTGGCGCTTGGCTTCATAGTCTTCGGTGGTGTCCTTGGGCAGCAGAACGGTCAGTCGTTCTTCCAGGCCATCGAAAGACACCTTGCGGAAATATTCGTCGATGGTCATGCCATCGGGAATCGGGAAGTTGGGCAGGAAGTGCGTGCCCAGCTTCACTTCGATGTTGCAGCGCTTGGCGATCTCGACGGTGTTTTCCAGCGCCTCGGGAATGTCGCTGAACAGCTCGGCCATTTCCTCGGCGCTTTTGAGGTATTGCTGATCGCTGTAGTTCTTCGAACGCCGCGGATCGTCGAGGGCGCGGCCCTCACCGATGCAGACGCGGGTTTCGTGAGCGGCAAAGTCTTCCTGTTTGATGAAGCGCACGTCGTTGGTCGCTACCAGCGGCGCCCCGATTTTCTCGGCCAGGGCCACGGCGCCGTGCAGTTGTTCTTCATCGTTAGGGCGGTTGGTGCGCTGGATTTCCAGGTAGAAACGATCCGGAAACACCGCCATCCATTCGCGCGCCAGTTTTTCCGCTTCCGCCGGATTGCCGCTGAGCATGGCCAGGCCGATTTCGCCTTCCTTCGCCGCCGACAGCATGATCAAGCCTTCGCTGGCCTCGGCCACCCACTCACGCTCGATAATGATCGAGCCATTGCGCTGGCCGTCGATGAAACCGCGGGAGATCAGCTCGGTCAGGTTGCGATAGCCGACAGCGTTCATGGCCAGCAGGCTGATCCGGCTCAGGGCGTTGTCCGGGTCCTTGTTCGACAGCCACAAGTCGGCGCCGCAGATCGGCTTGATACCTGCGCCCATCGAGGCTTTATAGAATTTGACCAGGGAACACATGTTGTTCTGGTCGGTGACCGCCACGGCGGGCATGTTCATGCCGACCAGGGTCTTGACCAGCGGTTTGATCCGCACCAGACCGTCGACCAGGGAGTACTCAGTGTGCAGGCGTAGATGAACGAATGAAGCCGGCATAGTGATCCTGTCTAGAAACGTGAAGACAACAAGGCCCGGATTGTACCGGGCCTTGGGAAAAACATCAGCCTCGCGACTAACTCTCGATGAGGCTTTCGCGCGCCTCATACGCCAACCGCACCGGTGCGAACGAGCGGCGGTGAATCGGCGTCGGCCCCAAGCGTGCCAGCGCTTCCAGATGAACGGGCGTCGGGTAGCCTTTGTGGCCGCCGATGCCGTAACCCGGGTAAATCAGTTCAAATGCCGCCATTTCGCGGTCGCGGCTGACCTTGGCCAGAATCGAGGCGGCGGCGATGGCAGGGACCTTGCTGTCGCCCTTGACCACGGCTTCAGCGCGCATGGCCAGCTTCGGGCAGCGGTTACCGTCGATCATCGCCAGTTTTGGCTGAATGTGCAGGCCTTCGATCGCACGCTGCATGGCCAGCATGGTCGCATGCAGGATGTTCAACTCGTCGATTTCTTCGACTTCCGCGCGAGCGATGCACCAGCTCAGGGCTTTTTCGCAGATTTCGTCGAAGAGTTTTTCGCGGCGGGCTTCGGTGAGCTTCTTCGAATCGTTGAGACCAAGGATCGGACGATTCGGATCGAGAATCACAGCTGCCGTCACCACGGCGCCGCAGAGCGGGCCGCGACCGACTTCATCAACACCGGCAACCAGCTCTTCGACTTCGGCGACCAGGGTGAAATCAAGGCCCATCTGTTGTGCTTTTGTCATTGTGTTTTGCCGATCAGATTCAGTACCGCGTCCGCCGCCTGATTGGAGGCATCCAGGCGCAAGGTCCGGTGGATTTCGTCGAAACCGCGGGTCTGCTCTTCGCCACCTTCGATCAGGGGCGACAGCGTCTGGGCCAAGGCTTCAACCGTTGCATCGTCCTGTAACAATTCAGGCACCAAGAGGCGCTGGGCGAGCAGGTTCGGCAACGAGACGTAAGGGCTTTTCACCATGCGCTTGAGGATCCAGAACGTCAGCGGTGCCAGGCGATAAGCCACCACCATCGGACGCTTGTACAGCAAGGCTTCGAGGGTCGCCGTTCCGGAGGCAATCAACACTGCGTCGCAGGCGGCCAGCGCCAGATGGGACTTGCCGTCGAGCAAGGTCAGCGGCAGATCGCGACCGGCCAGCAGTTCTTCAAGCTGCGCGCGGCGCTGAGGGCTGGCACAAGGAATAATGAACCGCACGCCAGGGCGCATGGCGCGCAAACGCTCGGCGGCATCGAGGAACAAAGCGCCCAGACGCCCGACTTCGCCACCGCGACTGCCCGGCATCAGCGCGACCAATGGGCCATCAGGCAAACCGAGCTCGGCGCGTGCGGCACGACGATCAGCCTCAAGGGGTATCGCATCGGCCAAGGTGTGACCGACAAACCGCACCGGCACGCCCTTCTCTTCATAGAATTTCGCTTCGAACGGGAACAGCGTCAGCATCAGGTCGCAACCTTCGCGAATCTTCAGCACCCGCTTCTGCCGCCACGCCCACACTGACGGGCTGACGTAATGCACGGTCTTGATCCCGGCCTGACGCAGCTTCAGTTCGATGTTGAGGTTGAAATCCGGCGCATCGATACCGATGAACACGTCCGGTTTCTCGGCGATCAGGTCTGCGATCAGCTTCTTGCGGCGTTTCAACAACTCGCGCAGCCGACCGAGCACTTCCACCAGCCCCATGACCGAGAGACGTTCCATCGGAAAATACGAGGTCAGGCCTTCGGCCTGCATCAGCGGACCACCGACACCGATGAACTCGACCGCCGGATGCTGAGCCTTGAGCGCACGCATGAGACCGGCGCCCAGAATGTCACCGGAAGCCTCACCCGCCACCAGCGCAATACGCAGATTAGCCATGATTAACGTGTGATGCCGCGGGTCGAAGACTGGATGGAGTCACGGAACACCGCAACTTCCGGGAACTGCTCCGAAGGTTCGGCCAGCTCCGCGAGTGCCTGCTCAACCGTGAGGCCCTGGCGATAAACCACCTTGTAGGCACGGCGCAGGGCGTGGATCGCGTCTTCGCTGAAACCACGACGGCGCATGCCTTCGAAGTTCATGCTGCGCGCTTCGGCCGGATTGCCGAACACCGTGACGTACGCTGGAACGTCCTTGCCGATGGCGGTGCCCATACCGGAAAAGCTGTGGGCGCCGATGTGGCAATACTGGTGAACCAGGGTAAAACCGGACAGGATCGCCCAGTCTTCAACATGCACGTGGCCCGCCAACGCGGTGTTGTTGACCAGGATGCAATGGTTGCCGATAACGCTGTCGTGGCCGATGTGAGCGTAGGCCATGATCAGGTTGTGATCGCCCAGGGTCGTTTCGGAACGGTCCTGAATGGTCCCGCGGTGAATGGTCACGCCTTCACGGATGACGTTGTGGTCACCGATGACCAGACGGGTTTCTTCACCCTTGTATTTCAGATCGGGCGTGTCTTCGCCTACCGAAGAAAACTGGTAGATGCGGTTGTGCTTACCGATTCGGGTCGGGCCTTTGAGAATCACATGCGGCCCGATTACTGTCCCCTCGCCGATTTCCACACCAGCGCCGACGATCGACCAAGGGCCGACCTCGACGTCGTCGGCCAGGACGGCCGTCGGATCGATGATTGCGCGAGGGTCAATCAAACTCATACTTTTTGTTCCGCACAGATGATCTCGGCCGAGCAGACCGGCTTGCCATCTACCGATGCCTGGCATTCGAACTTCCAGATCTTGCGCTTGCAGCTGATGAACGTGGCTTCAAGGATCAACTGGTCGCCAGGCTTGACCGGCTGACGGAAACGCAGTTTGTCGGAGCCTACGAAGTAGTACAGGGTGCCATCAGCCGGCTTCACGTCCAGCATCTTGAAACCAAGGATCCCGGCAGCCTGAGCCATCGCTTCGATGATCAGTACGCCCGGCATGATTGGATGCGCAGGGAAGTGACCATTGAAGAACGGCTCGTTGATGCTGACATTCTTGTAGGCGCGAATGCGCTTGCCTTCCACATCCAGATCCACGACCCGGTCCACCAGCAGGAACGGGTAACGGTGAGGCAGGTATTCGCGAATCTCGTTGATGTCCATCATTTCGGGGGGAAGCCTATGTAAAGATTGGGAACGCGCGACTGACGCGCGCTCCTCTAGCAAATCAAGGAGGCAGTCTAGCGGCTGTGCACACTTGATATGGAAATGGTATCAGCCATCTGATGAAGCAATACCGTCAGGGGTCACTTCCCCTACTCGCTTTTCCAGCTGTCGCAGCCGCCGCGCGATGTCATCGAGCTGACGGATACGTGCCGCGCTTTTGCGCCATTCGGCAGCCGGTTGCATGGCCGTACCGGAAGAATAGGAACCCGGCTCGGTAATCGAGTGGGTCACCATAGTCATCCCGGTAATGAAAACCTTGTCGCAAATTTCGATATGTCCCACCAGCCCTACGCCACCGGCGAGCATGCAATGCTTGCCGATTTTGGTGCTGCCGGAAATCCCCACGCACGCCGCCATGGCAGTGTGATCACCGACCTGAACGTTGTGGGCGATCTGAATCTGATTGTCGAGCTTGACGCCATTACCAAGAATGGTATCGGCCAGTGCACCGCGGTCGATGGCAGTATTCACGCCGATCTCCACATCGTCACCGACCAGAACGCCACCGATCTGGGCGATTTTCTGCCAGATGCCTTTCTCGTTGGCAAAGCCGAAGCCTTCGCCACCCAATACTGCACCGGACTGAATCACCACCCGCTTGCCGATACGCACGTCGTGATACAGCGTGACGCGCGGGGCGAGCCAGCCACCTTCGCCGATAACGCTACGAGCGCCGATGAAGCAATGCGCGCCGATGGTCGTACCTGCATCAACTCGCGCCCCGCTCTCGATGACCACAAAGGCACCGATGCTCGCCGCTGGATCAACCACCGCGTCCGCCGCAATCACTGCGGTCGGATGAATGCCGGCAGCCGCCTTGGGCTTGGGATCGAACAGGTGGGAAACACGAGCGTAGGCGGCGTACGGATCAGGTACGACCAATGCATTCCCGGCAAAACCTTCAGCGTCAGCGGCTTTCAGCAACAGAGCTGCAGCCCGGCTGTCAACCAGGTATTTGCGGTATTGAGGATTTGCCAGAAAGCTCAACTGAGCTGGGCCAGCCTCTTGCAAAGTGGCTAGCCCAGTAATTTCCTTCTCTGGGTCGCCACGTAGAGTGGCGCCGAGGAACTCGGCCAACTGGCCGAGTTTTATGGTCGCTGTCATGGATTACTTCAGCTGATTCATGCGCTCGATAACCTGGCGAGTGATGTCGTACTGAGGTTTGACATCAATCACTGCGCCACGCTCGAAGACCAGGTCAAAAGCACCTTTCTTGATGACTTCTTCCACAGCGCTGTCCAGTTTCGGCTTGAGCTGCTTCAGCATTTCACGGTCGGCAACGGCTTTGGCTTCGTTCAATTCCTTGGACTGGAACTGGAAGTCACGGGCCTTTTGCTTGAATTCAAGTTCCAGGCGCTCACGCTCGCCTTGCTGCATCTTGTCGCCGCCAGCCATCAGACGGTCCTGAATACCCTTGGCACTGCTTTCCAGCGTCTTGAGCTTGGTCAGTTGCGGGCCGAACTTCTTCTCTGCATCCACGGCGTACTTCTTGGCCGCGTCGGATTCCAGCAGAGCCATTTGATAGTTCAGAACGGCGATTTTCATGTCGGCAAAAGCCGGACCTGCTACCAGTACGGTCGCCAGGAGAACCAATTGAGTCAACTTACGCACGATGCACTCCTACAAAATCCATTGTCGTTATCTTGGGTCAGACGCTTAGAACGTCTGGCCGAGGGAGAATTGGAACACTTGAGTTTCAGCCTCATCCGGTTTCTTGATCGGCATGGCCAACGCGAAACTCAGAGGACCCAGTGCGGTAACCCATGTCACACCTACACCGACAGAGCTGGCCATGTTGCTCAGGCTGATGTCGTTGCACTTGGTGTTGGACGACGAACCGTTCGCGTTGGTGGTGTCTTTGCACGATGAGTCGAAAACGTTACCCACATCCCAGAATACCGAGGTACGCAGGGAACGCTGATCCTTGACGAACGGCAGAGGGAAAAGAACTTCGACCCCGCCCTGGATCAGGACATTACCACCGAACGGCAGCGGATCCTGGTCCGGATCAAGCGCCGTACCCGGGTTGGTACCACGGCTCGGCGTACTGCGAGGACCCAAGGTACTGTCCTTGAAACCACGAACCGAGTTGAAACCACCAGCATAGTAGTTTTCATAGAACGGCAAGCCATCGGTCGAACCGTAGCCATCGCCATAACCCAGCTCGGTATGCAGGCGCATGGTGTAGTTTTCGGTCAACGGCTGGAACAACTGGCCACGGTAGTCGAGTTTGAAGAACGACAGGTCGCTGCCAGGCGTCGTGGTTTCCAGCACAAGGCTTTGCGAATGACCACGGGTCGCCAGCACGCCTTTGTTCAGGGTCGACTCGGACCAACCGGCCGAAGCCTTGAAGTTCAGGTAGTTGTCGCCTTCCTTGTTAACGAAGTCGAAAATCTCGTCAACGGTGTACACACCGGTCTTGATCTTGTCTTGTTGTGCAGTCAGGCCGAAGGTCAGACGCGAAGTCTCACTGATCGGGTAACCGACGCTCACGCCTGCACCCAGGCTGTCTACGGCATAGCTGGCAACATCGACGTCGAGGTCTTTGTAGTCAGTGGTGCGATAGAACGCGTTGTAACCCAGGCTCACACCGTCAGCAGTCCAGTACGGGTCGACATAACCGAAGTTGTAGCGGCTCTGGTACTCACTGCGGGTCAAGCCAACGCTGACCTTGTTACCAGTACCGAGGAAGTTGTTCTGGGTGATCGAACCACCGAGGATCAGACCGGCACTCTGTGCAAAGCCGACGCTGGCGGTAATCGAACCGGACGCTTGTTCTTCAACGCTGTAGTTCACGTCAACCTGGTCATCGACACCCGGTACAGCCGGGGTTTCGACGTTGACTTCCTTGAAGAAGCCCAGGCGCTCAAGACGGGTCTTGGATTGGTCGATCAAGTAAGTCGAAGCCCAGCCGCCTTCCATCTGACGCATTTCACGGCGCAGCACTTCGTCTTCGGACTTGGTGTTGCCACGGAAGTTGATGCGGTTAACGTAAGCACGCTTGCCCGGATCGACCGCGAAAGTGATATCGACGGTGTGGTCTTCATCATGCGGCTGAGGTACGCCGTTGACGTTGGCGAAGGTGTAACCCTCGTTACCCAGGCGACGGGTGATCAGTTCGGACGTGGTGGTCATCAGCTTGCGCGAGAACACCTGGCCTTTCTGCACCAGCAACAGGGACTTGACCTGATCTTCAGGAACTTTCAGGTCGCCGCTCAGCTTGACGTCACGAACGGTGTACTTCTCGCCTTCGTTGACGTTGACGGTGATGTAGACGTGTTTCTTGTCCGGGGTGATGGACACCTGGGTCGAAGCGATATCCATGTTGATATAGCCACGGTCCAGGTAGTAGGAACGCAGACGCTCCAGGTCACCGGACAGTTTTTCACGAGCGTACTTGTCGTCGTTCTTGAAGAACGACAACCAGTTGGTGGTCTTGAGTTCGAACAGGTCGATCAGGTCTTCATCAGGGAAGACCGTGTTACCCACCACGTTGATGTGCTGGATAGCCGCAACGGTGCCTTCGTTGATATTGACCTTGAGGCCGACGCGGTTACGCGGCTGCGGCACCACTTCGGTGTCAACGGTAGCCGAATAGCGACCCTGAGCGACGTACTGACGCTGCAGCTCGTTGCGAACACCTTCGAGGGTGGCGCGCTGGAAGATCTCGCCTTCGGCCAGACCGGATTGTTTGAGGCCCTTCATCAGGTCTTCAGTGGAGATCGCCTTGTTACCCTCGATCTCGATACTGGCAACGGACGGACGCTCGACTACCGTAATGACAAGGACGTTGCCATCACGGCCCAGCTGGATATCTTGAAAGAACCCGGTTTTGAACAGCGCACGAGTGGATTCCACCAGGCGACGATCATCCGCCTGTTCACCGACGTTTAACGGCAAAGCACCAAAGACGCTACCCGCGGAGACCCGCTGGAGGCCATTGACGCGAATATCAGAGATAGTGAAGGACTCGGCGTGAACTTCGGCGATCATCAATACGGTGAGAACCGCAGTTAGCAGCAGACGTTTCATGAAGTCCTTTCTTATTCCAACTGGCAATAAACAAACTGCCGCAAAATGCGGCAGATTCGCAATTCAGCGAAGTGTTACAGACGACCCAAATCATTGACCAGAGCGAGCAACATCACCCCGACCACCAAACTGATGCCGATCTGTATCCCCCAACCCTGCACCCGATCCGACAAGGGGCGACCACGCACCCACTCAATCAGATAAAACAACAAATGCCCCCCATCCAGTACCGGAATGGGCAACAAATTCAGAACCCCCAGGCTAATACTCAGATAAGCAAGGAAATTCAGGAAATCAGCGACGCCCGACTGGGCAGAAGCGCCCGCCACTTTAGCAATGGTTATCGGTCCACTCAAGTTTTTTACCGAGAGCTCACCGAACAACATTTTCTTGAGCGAATCGAGGGTCAGTATGCTCATGGTCCAGGTGCGTCGAGCCCCCTCGCCAATCGCGGCCAAAGGACCGTAACTGACCTCGCGAATCATCTCCGGCGGCCAATCGATCGCCTTCACCCCGGCGCCGAGATAACCACTGGGCGACTTTTTCTCGCCGCGAGCAGCGAGCGTCACAGGGACGTCGATTTGAGCACCATCGCGCTCGACGCGCAGCATGATTTTGGTATCAGGATGAATACGGACGATATCGACCACTTGTTGCCAGTCATCGAGCGCCTTGCCATCCAGGGCCAACAGCCGGTCACCGGTTTTAAGGCCGGCAGCCTGCGCCGGGCCTTTCGGATCGAGTTCCGCCAACACCGGCGGCAGCGCCGGACGCCATGGGCGAATACCCAGCGAGCGAATCGGATCCGGCTCGTCAGCGCCCTTGAGCCATTTATCCAGCACCAGCTCACGCGGCGAATCCGCTGTGGAACCCTGCTCACGGACCAGCAACTGAAGGGAACCGCTCTCGCCAAGACGGCGAACCAGCTGCAGATTTACGGCGCCCCAGCCCGAAGTCGGCTCACCATCAATGGCAACAATTTCCTGACCTGCACTCAAACCCGCCCTGGCGGCGATGCTGCCGGATTCAACGGCGCCGATGACTGGCCGCACCTGCTCGCTGCCAAGCATGGCGAGCACCCAGAAAAAAATCATCGCCAGCAAGAAGTTGGCAATCGGCCCCGCCGACACGATAGCAATGCGCTGACGGACGGATTTGCGATTGAAGGATTGATCGAGCTGATCGGCCGGCACTTCACCTTCGCGCTCGTCGAGCATTTTCACGTAGCCACCCAGCGGGATGGCGGCAATCACGAATTCAGTGCCTTTCTTGTCGTGCCAGCGCAGCAACGGCATACCGAAGCCCACGGAGAAACGCAGCACTTTGACTCCACAGCGACGTGCGACCCAGAAATGGCCGAATTCGTGGAAAGTGACCAGCACGCCCAGGGCTACCAGGGTGCCGACAATCATATAGAGCGCGCTCATCTACTTTCTCCGCAACTTATCCAGTGCTGCATGGGCCAACGTATTGCAGCACTTACCGCCCGTGACGACTCAACCATTGCCCGGCCAGTACTCGCGCTTTCGCGTCAGCCGTGAACACCGCCTCGAGATCATCCACCGCAACCACGGGCTCGAGATTTAACACTTCTTCGATGATACTCGCGATTTCCAGATAGCGAACCCGCCCGTCGAGAAAGGCCGCGACAGCCACTTCATTCGCCGCATTGAGCATGGCTGGCGCGCTATTGCCAGCCTCTGCGGCCTGACGCGCCAGGCGCAGACATGGGAAACGCTCTTCATCGGGGGCCTGGAAATCCAGGCGCGCAATGGCAAACAGATCCAGCGGTGCGACACCCGAATCGATGCGTTCCGGCCAGGCGAGCGCATTGGCAATAGGCGTGCGCATGTCGGGATTACCCAACTGAGCCAGGACCGAACCATCGATGTAATCGACAAGCGAATGAATCACGCTCTGCGGGTGAATCACCACTTCGACCTGCGACGGCTTGGCATCAAACAGCCAGCAGGCTTCGATCAGCTCGAGGCCTTTGTTCATCATGCTGGCCGAATCTACCGAAATCTTGCGCCCCATGGACCAGTTCGGATGGGCACACGCCTGATCAGGGGTTACATGCACCAGCTCAGCCATAGGCGTCTGACGGAAAGGACCACCGGAAGCTGTCAGCAAGATACGACGGACACCGACCGCACCCAGACCACGGGCGAAATCCTGCGGCATGCACTGGAAAATCGCGTTGTGTTCGCTGTCGATCGGCAGCAGCACCGAACCGCTTTTACGCACGGCCTGCATAAACAACGCACCGGACATCACCAGCGCTTCTTTGTTGGCCAGGAGTATTTTCTTGCCGGCCTCGACCGCCGCCAGCGTCGGGCGCAGGCCCGCCGCGCCGACAATAGCGGCCATGACGGCATCGACTTCAGGGTCGGCGGCGACCTGACACAGCCCCTCCTCCCCCACCAGAACGCGGGTCGACAACCCCGCCGCACGCAAGTCGTCCTGCAAGCCTCGGGCAGCGCCCTGCTCTGGCACAACGGCGAACCGTGGCGTATGACGGACGCACAACGCGAACAACTCACTCAGGCGAGTGAAACCGCTCAAGGCGAACACTTGATAACGTTCGGGATGACGGGCAATGACGTCGAGCGTGCTCAGACCGATCGAGCCGGTAGCCCCCAGAACGGTAATCTGTTGAGGGCGGCTCACGGTGCCGCCATCCACAGCAACACCGCGAACACCGGAATCGCTGCCGTCAGGCTGTCAATACGATCGAGTACACCACCGTGGCCGGGCAGCAGATTGCTACTGTCCTTGATCCCGGACTGGCGCTTGAACATACTTTCGGTGAGATCACCCACTACCGAGATAAACACGATAATTGCGGCACCGATCAACCCTTTGAAAAGCTCGGCAACCGTCCAGTCGCGAACCAGGCCGACAATGACGGTGATGACCAGGCTCAGTGCGAGGCCGCCATACACGCCTTCCCAGCTCTTGCCGGGACTGACCTGTGGCGCCAGCTTGCGCTTGCCGAAGGCCCGACCGGAAAAGTAAGCACCGATGTCGGCGCCCCAGACTAGCACCATGACCGCCATGATCAACCAGTTGCCCAATGGGTATTGTTTGATCTGCACCAGACCTTGCCAAGCCGGCAGGAGAATCAACAGGCCGATCACCAGTTTGGTCGCCGCACTGGACCAACGCTCGCTCGAACGCGGATACGTCAACACCAGGTACGTCGCCACGCCCCACCACAGCACCGAAGCGCCCAGCACCCAAGGTGCGAGCCCCGGCAGGATGTGCATGACAAACAGCATCAACGCGACCACTGCAGCATAGGCAACGCGGATCGGCTGCTCAGTGAAACCCGCCAGACGCGCCCATTCCCAGGCACCGAGGGTCACGACCAGCCCGATGAACAGCGCGAAACCGGAGCCTTCGAGCAGGAAAAACCCGCACAAGGCGATCGGCAGCAGGATCAGCGCGGTGATGATTCGTTGTTTGAGCATTAAACCCGGGCCCCAGCCTCGACCTGCTCGCTCGTTTTACCGAAGCGGCGCTGGCGAGAAGCGAAATCGGCCAGCGCGGTGCGCATGGCGTCGTGTTTGAAGTCCGGCCAGAACAGGTCGGAGAAGTACAACTCGGCGTAAGCCAGTTGCCACAGCAGGAAGTTGCTGATGCGGTGCTCGCCACCGGTACGGATGCACAAGTCCGGCAGCGGCAGATCGCCGGTGGCCAGACAGGTTTGCAACAGCTCCGGGGTGATGTCTTCCGGACGCAGATGCCCGGCCTGAACTTCCCGCGCCAGACGCTGTGCGGCTTGCGCGATGTCCCACTGACCGCCGTAGTTGGCGGCGATCTGCAGAACGAAGCGATTGGCGCCTGCGGTCATCGCTTCCGCCTCACGCATCGCAGCCTGAAGCTCTGGATGGAAACGCGAACGGTCACCAATGATACGCAGACTGATGTTGTTGTCGTTGAGGCGCTTGGCCTCACGACGCAACGCCTTGAAGAACAGGTCCATCAAGGCACTGACTTCATCAGCCGGACGCTGCCAGTTCTCGCTGGAGAAGGCGAACAGAGTCAATACCTCGACCTTGGCCTCGGCACAAACCTCGATCACTGCACGAACCGCATCCACGCCCGCTTTATGCCCGGCGACACCCGGCATAAAGCGTTTTTTCGCCCAGCGATTATTGCCATCCATGATGATCGCGACATGACGCGGCACCGCGGACGGCACTGACTGCTTGGTCTTTTCCATGAAAACGCGACCCTTATACGGCCATCAGGTCTTTTTCTTTCTGCGCCAAATTCGCGTCGATTTCAGCCACGTACTTCTTGGTCAGATCATCAATTTCGCCAGTGGCGCGACGTTCTTCGTCTTCACTGATTTCCTTTTCCTTGACCAGATCCTTGAGTTGGCTGTTCGCATCACGGCGGATGTTGCGCACGGCAACACGGGCATCTTCAGCGACATCGCGAGCCTGCTTGGTGAAGCCCTTGCGGGTCTCTTCGGTCAGGGCCGGCATGGAGATCAGCAGCAACTCACCGAGGTTCGTCGGGTTGAGGTTCAGACCGGCGCTGCCGATAGCCTTGTCGACGGCACCGAGCATGTTGCGCTCAAAAGCAACGACCTGCAGGGTACGGGCGTCTTTGACGGTGATGTTCGCCACTTGCTTGATCGGGGTGTCGGAACCGTAGTACGGCACCATCACACCTTCAAGAATGCTTGGGTGCGCCTGGCCAGTACGAATACGGCCGAAGTTGTGCATCAGCGACTCGACGGATTTCTGCATACGCTCTTTAGCGTCTTTCTTGATTTCGTTGATCATTGTTGGCCTTCCTCGATCAGGGTCCCTTCAGCGCCGCCATGCACGATGTTCAGCAGGGCGCCGGGCTTGTTCATGTTAAATACGCGCAACGGCATCTTGTGGTCGCGGCACAGGCAAATGGCGGTCAGGTCCATCACACCCAGCTTGCGATCCAGCACTTCATCGTAGGTCAGATGATCGAACTTCTCGGCATGCGGGTCTTTGAATGGATCAGCGGTGTAGACGCCATCGACCTTGGTCGCCTTGAGCACGACATCGGCATCGATTTCGATTGCTCGCAGGCAGGCCGCCGAATCCGTGGTGAAGAACGGATTGCCGGTACCGGCCGCGAAGATCACGACTTCCTTGGCATTCAGGTGGCGCATGGCCTTGCGGCGATCATAGTGATCAGTCACGCCAACCATGGAAATCGCCGACATCACGATGGCCGAGATATTGGCACGTTCCAGCGCGTCGCGCATGGCCAAGGCATTCATCACGGTGGCCAGCATGCCCATGTGGTCGCCGGTGACCCGATCCATGCCGGCCGCGCTCAGCGCTGCACCGCGGAACAGGTTGCCGCCGCCGATCACCAGGCCGACCTGGACGCCGATGCCGACCAGTTGGCCGACTTCCAGCGCCATGCGGTCCAGAACTTTCGGATCGATCCCGAACTCTTCCGAGCCCATCAGGGCCTCGCCGCTAAGCTTGAGTAGAATGCGTTTATAGCGAGCCTGATAACCACTGCCCTGCTGAGCCATTGCGAATCTCTCCTGCGGCGTATTTTAAAAATTCTTTGCGAGCTGTTTACAGCTGGCGTTCACTCTAGCTTGGCGCTGCTTCAGCGCCATCGGAACATGGCTTTGTAAGCCAGTTCCAAAAGGAAACCAATTAAAAATTGGTGCCCCATCTGAAAAGAGGCTGCGCGCGTAAGCGGGCAGCCTCTTCAGGGCGACAGTTAAAAAACCGTCTTATTGCTTGGCGGCAGCCAGCTGGGCAGCAACTTCTTCAGCGAAGTTGTCGACCGGCTTCTCGATGCCTTCGCCTACTTTGAAGTAGGTGAAAGAAACGATTTCTGCACCGGCTTTCTTGGCCAGTTCGCCAACCTTGATTTCAGGGTTCTTGACGAACGCCTGCTCAACCAGGCTTGCTTCAGCCAGGAACTTGCTGATACGGCCTTTGACCATGTTCTCAACAATGTTTTCTGGCTTGCCTTTGATTTTTTCTTCGTTCAGCTGCAGGAACACGGCTTTTTCGCGCTCGATAGCTTCAGCAGAAACTTCCGATGGCAGCAGGAACTCAGGGTTGCTGGCCGCTACGTGCATAGCGATGTCTTTGGCCAGCTCAACGTCGCCGCCTTTCAGAACAACCGCAACACCGATTTTGTTGCCGTGCAGGTAACCGCCGACAACATCACCTTCAACGCGAACCAGGCGACGGATGTTGACGTTTTCGCCAACCTTGCCGACCAGTACCAGGCGAGCAGCTTCTTGAGCTTCGATCAGCGGAGCGACGTCAGTCAGCTTGTCGGCGAACGCTTTTTCAACGCTGGCAGCAACAAATGCCTTGAAGTCGTCCTGCAGAGCCAGGAAGTCGGTCTGCGAGTTCACTTCCAGCAGAACGGCGGATTTACCGTCTTCTTTCAGAGCGATAGCGCCTTCAGCAGCCACGTTGCCCGCTTTCTTGGCAGCCTTGATGGCGCCCGAAGCACGCATGTCATCAATGGCTTTCTCGATGTCGCCGCCAGCCTTGGTCAAGGCCTTTTTGCAGTCCATCATGCCTTCGCCAGTACGCTCGCGCAGTTCTTTGACCAACGCTGCAGTAATCTCTGCCATTTCAAAATTCCTCTTGGATAGGTTTTCAACCATTCCACCCGATCGAACGGGCGTTCAATTCTTCCCGAACCACCCTTGTTAGCAGCTGCAAGTTACAAATGATGTAAATGCGCCACCGGACAAATGGTTTTCGAGGTGGCAAAAAGGGGGCCAAGCCCCCTTTTTGCTTACTGAGTCAACGCCAAGGCGTCAGTTACTCAGCTGCAGCTGCCGGAGCTTCTTCAACGAACTGCTCGGTGCCGCCAGCAACGTGGTTGCGACCGCGGATTACAGCGTCAGCCATCGAACCCATGTACAGCTGGATAGCGCGGATTGCGTCATCGTTGCCTGGGATGATGTAGTCAACGCCTTCCGGGCTGCTGTTGGTATCGACTACGCCGATAACCGGGATACCCAGCTTGTTGGCTTCGGTGATCGCGATGCGCTCGTGATCAACGTCGATAACGAACAGAGCGTCTGGCAGACCGCCCATGTCCTTGATACCACCCAGGGAACGATCCAGCTTTTCCAGGTCACGGGAGCGCATCAGCGCTTCTTTCTTGGTCAGCTTGGCGAAAGTACCGTCTTCGGCTTGTACTTCAAGGTCACGCAGACGCTTGATGGAAGCACGGATGGTTTTGAAGTTGGTCAGCATGCCGCCCAACCAGCGGTGATCGACGTACGGCGAACCGCAACGTGCTGCTTCTTCAGCAACGATCTTGCCAGCGGAACGCTTGGTGCCGACGAACAGAATCTTGTTTTTGCCCTGGGCCAGACGCTCTACGAAAGTCAGAGCTTCGTTGAACATTGGCAGGGTTTTTTCAAGGTTGATGATGTGGATCTTGTTACGCGCGCCGAAAATGTATTTACCCATTTTCGGGTTCCAGTAACGGGTCTGGTGACCGAAGTGCACACCGGCCTTCAGCATATCGCGCATGTTGACTTGGGACATGATAGTTCCTTAATAAGTCGGGTTTGGCCTCCACGTATCCCAATGACCAACCAGCAGCATCAGCTGAAGGCACCCAGGTCATCGTGTCGACACGTGTGTGGATTTAAGCCTTTCGGGGTATCCCCGGAAAGCGGCGCATTTTATATCACAAGGCTCGCAAAAACGGAACCCGGATTCTCAATTCCTGACGCGCGCCTTTATCCGCGCCCTTGGAATCGCTCAAGAATGCGCCTATCTATAGAGAGAAGCGATGTACAGAGGCTCAGATTTGCGCTGTTCGTCTGTTAGAATCGCGTTTTTCAGGGCAGCGAAGTTTGATCGCACAATGCCCATTCCGTTTTGACAAGCGCCATCGAGCGTAGAGAGAGCCTGTATGACCGTCACCCTCAAAACCCCGGAGGACATCGCAAAAATGCGTGTCGCCGGCAAACTGGCCGCCGATGTGCTGGAAATGATTGCTGAACATGTCAAGCCAGGCGTCACCACTGAAGAGCTGGACCGCATCTGCCACGACTACATCGTCAACGTGCAGCAGGCCATCCCTGCCCCGCTCAACTACAAAGGCTATCCGAAGTCGATCTGCACCTCGATCAACCACGTGGTCTGCCACGGCATCCCGAACGAGAAGCCATTGAAGGACGGCGACACGCTGAACATCGACGTCACCGTCATCAAAGACGGCTACCACGGCGACACCAGCCGCATGTTCCACGTCGGCACCGTGCCGGTCTGGGCCGAGCGCCTGTCGCAAGTGACCCAGGAATGCATGTACAAGGCCATCGAAATCGTCAAACCCGGCTGCCGCCTGGGCGACATCGGTGAAGTGATCCAGAAGCACGCCGAAAAGAACGGCTTCTCGGTGGTTCGCGAGTTCTGCGGCCACGGCATTGGCAAGGTGTTCCACGAAGAACCGCAGATCCTGCACTACGGCCGTGCCGGCACCGGCATGGAACTGAAAGCGGGCATGACCTTCACCATCGAGCCGATGATCAACCAGGGCAAGGCCGACACCAAGGTGTTGGGCGATGGCTGGACCGCGATCACCAAGGACCGCAAGCTCTCGGCCCAGTGGGAACACACCCTGGCAGTGACCGAAACCGGTTACGAGATCTTCACCCTGCGCAGCGACGACACCATCCCGCGCGTTTCGGCCTGATCCGGTCCGCACAGCTCTCAGCCTTATAGATAGGAAAGCCAATCGATGCCGCAGGTGGATCCCGAACTCTTCGACCGTGGCCAGTTCCAGGCTGAACTGGCCCTGAAGGCCAGCCCGATCGCGGCCTTCAAGAAGGCGATCCGCCAGGCGCGCGAGGTGCTCGACGAGCGCTTTCGCAGCGGCCGGGAGATTCGCCGGCTGATCGAGGATCGTGCGTGGTTCGTCGACAACATCCTGCAAAAGGCCTGGGAGCAGTTCAACTGGAGTGAAGATGCCGACATCGCGCTGGTCGCGGTCGGCGGCTACGGTCGCGGGGAATTGCACCCTTATTCCGATATCGATTTGCTGATCCTGCTGGACAGCGCCGACCACGAAGTTTTCCGCGATTCCATCGAGCGTTTTCTGACGTTGTTGTGGGACATCGGCCTGGAAGTCGGTCAGAGCGTTCGCTCGGTTGAAGAATGCGCCGTTGAAGCCCGCGCCGACCTGACGGTCGTCACCAACCTGATGGAAAGCCGCACCATCTGCGGCCCCGAGCGTTTGCGCCAGCGCATGCTCGACGTCACCAGCACTGCGCACATGTGGCCGAGCAAGGACTTCTTCCTCGCCAAGCGCGCCGAGCAGAAAGCCCGTCATCACAAGTACAACGACACCGAATACAACCTGGAACCCAACGTCAAAGGCTCGCCCGGCGGACTACGGGATATTCAGACGATTCTGTGGGTCGCCCGTCGCGAATACGGCACCCTGAACCTGCGGGCATTGGCCGGCGAAGGGTTTCTGGTCGAGAGCGAAAACGCCCTGCTGGCTTCATCCCAGGAATTCCTGTGGAAAGTCCGCTACGCGCTGCACATGCTCGCTGGCCGTTCCGAAGACCGCTTGCTGTTCGACCACCAGCGCTCGATTGCCGGCCTGCTGGGGTTCAAGGGTGATGACGCCAAGCAAGCCATCGAAAACTTCATGCAGCAGTATTATCGGGTGGTCATGAGCATCGCCCAGCTCAGCGACCTGATCATCCAGCACTTCGAGGAAGTCATCCTCGCCCCCGAAGACGAAGCGCCGCCGCAGCCGATCAACTCGCGGTTCCAGTTGCACGACGGCTACATCGAAGCACGCAACGACAACGTGTTCCGCCGCACGCCGTTCGCCATGCTCGAAATCTTCGTGCTGATGGCCCAGCAACCGGAAATCAAAGGCGTGCGAGCCGACACCATTCGTCTGCTGCGGGAAAACCGGCACCTGATCGACGACGATTTCCGCAACGACATTCGTAATACCAGCCTGTTCATCGAACTGTTCAAGTGCAAGATCGGCATTCACCGCAACCTGCGGCGGATGAACCGTTACGGCATCCTCGGGCGCTATTTGCCGGAGTTCGGCTTCATTGTCGGGCAGATGCAGCACGACCTGTTTCACATCTATACGGTCGATGCGCACACCCTGAACCTGATCAAGCACCTGCGTAAGTTGCAGTACACGCAAGTGTCGGAAAAATTCCCGCTGGCCAGCAAGCTCATGGGCAAGCTGCCCAAGCCCGAGCTGATCTACCTCGCCGGCCTGTACCACGACATCGGCAAGGGCCGGCATGGCGATCACTCGGAAATCGGCGCAGTGGATGCCGAAGCTTTTTGCCAGCGCCATCAATTGCCGATCTGGGACAGCCGCCTGATCGTCTGGCTGGTGCAGAACCACTTGGTGATGTCGACCACCGCCCAGCGCAAGGACTTGTCCGACCCGCAGGTGATCCATGATTTCGCGCAGATCGTCGGTGACGAAACCCGCCTGGATTACCTGTACGTGCTGACCGTCGCCGACATCAACGCGACCAACCCGACGCTGTGGAATTCCTGGCGCGCCAGCCTGCTGCGCCAGCTCTACACCGAGACCAAGCGTGCGTTGCGTCGCGGCCTTGAAAACCCGGTGGATCGCGAAATGCAGATCCGCCAGACCCAGAGCGCCGCCCTGGACATTCTGGTACGCGGCGGCAACGACCCCGACGACGTCGAGCAGTTGTGGTCGCAACTGGGCGATGACTATTTCCTGCGTCACACCGCCGGCGATGTGGCCTGGCACACCGATGCGATCCTGCAGCAGCCGGCCGACGGCGGCCC